>JAJRZB010000322.1 GCA_024275455.1 Bacteroidota bacterium
GCTTTTACGTTATCTTTTAATTGAATATTAATAATATCCAAAACTTCATTCTTTATTTCACTATTGTAAATTGGGAAAATAACCTCTATTCTTCTGCTAAGATTTCTTTTCATCCAATCTGCCGATCCGGCAAAAACTTTGGGATTTCCATTATTTCCAAAAACAAATATTCTGGAATGCTCTAAGTATCTATCAACAATGCTTATTGCTTTAATATTTTTACTTAATCCGTCTACTCCGGGAATTAAACAGCAAATTCCTCTAATAATAAGATCAATTTTTACTCCTGCGTTACTAGCTTCATAAAGTTTCATAATCATTTTTTTATCTTCAAGACTATTCATTTTTAAAATAATTCTTGCTTTCTTACCTTTTTTCGCAAATTCAATTTCATGATCAATCAGTTTAACTAAGGTTTTTCGCATGTTAAATTGGGCAACCAGCAAATGCTTAAATTTTGGTTTTATTTTATTATCCCTTAAATGACTAAAAACCATTTTCACTTCTTTAGTCAAACGTACATCAGAAGTAAACAATCCGGTATCAGAATATAACTGAGCGGTTTTTTCGTTAAAGTTACCGGTAGCTAAATAACAATAATACTTATCTTGTTTTTCTTCTACCCTTTTTATTAATGCTAACTTTGAGTGAACTTTAAGTCCCGGAAAACTATATAGAACATCTATACCTTGAGACTTCATCTCCTCAGCACAGTGAATATTAGATTCTTCATCAAATCTTGCTTTAAGTTCAACAAAAACCATTACTTTTTTACCTTTTCTTGCAGCTTTTACAAGCGCACTAATAACTTCCGAACCCTTCGCTACTCTGTATTGAGTAATGTAGATAGAGGTTACATTAGGATCATCTGCAGCTTGATATACAAACTGCAGAACATAATTATACGTTTGGTAAGGAAAATGTACAATGTAATCCTTTTTAGTAATCGCTTCAAATAAGTTTGGGTGTTTATCTAATTCACTATGCCGTAAAGTCGGTAAAGGTTCGTTAAATAAATTATTAATCGTTGGGTTTGGAAAAGTAAAAAAATCACTAAAATTATGGTATTTTGCACCAGGGACTAAATCATCATTTTTAATCTTAAAAGTATCTTTCAGTAATTTTAAAAAAGCTTTTGGAATTCTTTCATCGTAAAGAAATCTGGATGGGGCACCAATATTTCTTTTAAGTAAACTTTTTTGAATTTTCTCCAGAAGATTTCCGCTAAATTCATCGTCAATATATAATTCAGCATCTCTTGTTAATTTTATTGAATAAGCTTCAACAACATTGTACCCTAAAAAGATTGAACTCAATTTGAATCTTATTATATCATCTAAAAAAATAATATATCTTTTTTCATCCTCGCTGGGAAGTTCAACAAACCTCGGTAAATGATTGCTTGGTATTTCAACAATTGCATATTTGTTTCTTGTCTTCTTATGAGAATTTGCAAGTGATTTTTTAGGTTTTAAAATTACTGCAAAATAAAGTCTCCTATTTCTTAAAAACGGAACTATTTTATCTTTAACCAAAAGAATAGGCTGAATTTGAGGTATAATGCGTTCATTAAAATATTTTGTTATAAACTCATTTTGCTTTTCGTTTGTTTGGGTTTCGTTAATCAGACAAATACCATTCGCTCTTAATTCCGGTATTATCTTCTCACGAAATATTATCCCGTATTCAACTTGTTGTTTGTTAACTTCTTTGGATATTTTTTTTAATAACTCAGATGGATCAAACTCTAATTCTTTTTGTGCACTTTTACTCACCTTCAACAAACTTCTGGTACCTGCAACACGGACTCTAAAAAATTCATCAAGATTAGATGAATAAATTGCCATAAACTTAATGCGTTCGTATAACGGTACTCTTGGGTCTTTAGCTTCTTGCAAAACCCTGTAGTTGAATGATAACCAGCTTAAGTCTCTATTTTTAAATAATTTTTGTTTCATTATAAATACTTTTTGGGATATTCAAATAAAACTAATTTACCTGTGTTGCCTTCAATATCATTCCAAGAATCTAAATTAAAATCTATTTGCACAAAACCGGATGTGGGTAAATTATCAATATATTTATCCGACAAATAATTAGCAGCCATTGTAAAAGTAGGATTGTGTCCGAACAACATTATAATATCATATTCATCAGAAGTTCTATTTATTATCCGCATCAAATCAGAAACTACCGCTCCATAAATATCAGGATTCTTAATAATTTTCTTTTCTTCATAACCAAAACTTTTTGCTATTTGTATGGCAGTAGTAATTGCTCTTTTTGCCGGACTTGTATAAATAAGTTGAGGTGGTTTTACCTTTTTACTTAAAACTTCTCCCATAAATGGAGCATCTCTTTTCCCTCGTTTATTTAAAGGACGGTCGAAATCTGATAAGCTGTAATCAGACCAACTCGATTTTGCATGTCTATTTAAGTAAAGTGTTTTCACAATAAATTTACTGTTAATTAATTAAATTATTTATTCCGGCTGAATCGGGAAACATCCATACGGAAAGCGCAAATAAAATTGCAGATAATGTTATTCCATACATAAATACAGTGTAACAAAGTCTTAGTAATTTATACTTTTTTCCTAAAACTTGCCCGAGATAATAAAAATCTTTAATCATACTTTCATAAAGAAAATTTTTATCTTCCATCATTTCCTGCATGCCCCAAGTAAAATCTTTTAGATTCATTTTATAGAAATTTCCGAAAAACAGAAGATTTACTTTTTTATTTTTAATATCGTCCTTAGTAAATAATCCTGATGAAATTGAGGGACGAGTAACTTTTACTGCCATTATAAGTGTTATTAAACTTACCAGCGTCAAAACAATTGTTGGAACAATTAGCTGAGGATTTGTATCCAGTTTTCTAATAAGAATTGTAAAAACCGCACCAAGCAAAAGAGTGTTTACACTTATCATAATATTAGCCTTACTATCCGCCATAGAACTGAAACTAACGTGGGTTCTCATAACATTTCTGAACATTGTTTCAATACCACGGTCGGCTTTTTTAGAAGATGCTGTTTTTCTATCTAATTTTTCCTTTTCTACTTTAAGTTTTTCATCTGTTACTTTTTTTTTATTTTTTTTTTCAAGTTTCTTTTTTAATCTTTTTTTCAATTTTAACAAATTAGCATTTTTCTTTTCATCAAATTTTAGTTTTGCATATTTAGTAAAAAATTTGTTTTTAGATAAAAAATTAATATTCTTCTCTAACCAATCCAGCTCCGATATTTCCTTATTCTCTCTTTTTTCAATTTCTAATTTTAACAATTCGCTTTGATCATCGAAATCGTCGGAGCCGATATGTGCAATATCGGCATCACAAATAATTTCTTCTAATACGTTGTTTGGTTGATGTGGAATTTTTGTTGCAATAATACAATTTGTAATTTTCTTTATTTTTTCCGCCGGATAATTTTTACCGGAAAGATACTCTTTAGCAAGCTCTGCACTTACTTCTTCATGTCCTTTCCAAGTTTTGATATGACCAATATCATGAAACCACGCTGATATAACAAGCATTTCAATTTCATCGTCGGTTACATTCGTGTTTTTACCAATCTCTTTAACAAGCTCAACTACATTTTTAACATGAGTTAGATTATGGTAAACATTTTCAGCCGGGGCATTTCTTTTATAGTAATCGAAAATATAATTCTCAATTTCCAAAATAAAATTAGTTTCCATTTTAATTCCATTTAAGTGAAAATTAATTTATTACTTTAACTATATTGTAATTTACACTATTGTTTTTCTGCTATTATTAAAAATAAGAAATTAGTATTAAAGAAAAACAATTTACATTAATCCAATTTATTATAATAAATTAAAAACAAACATATTACTTGCGAATGAAAAACAAACCTGATTATTGGTATAAACAGTCTTCTGTTATACCTTATAGAATAATAAATAACAAAATTGAGGTGCTTATAATTTCTTCCCGAAAAAAGAAAAAATGGATTTTCCCCAAAGGAATTGTTGAGTTGGATTTATCTGCTCGTGAATCTGCAATTAAAGAAGCGTTTGAGGAAGCAGGAATTTCTGGTAAGTTATCACCTAATCGATTAGGGAGATACAGTTATAAAAAATGGGGCGGGAAATGCAAAGTAAAAGTTTATGCTCTCAAAATAAATAAAATATTAGATGTATGGGAAGAAAGTTTTAGAGATAGAAAATGGATTGAAATAAATAATACGAGTGAATATATAAAAGATAAAAAATTATTAGCAATTGTAAATAAACTTAAATTCCAACTTCAAAATGAAAATATTAGCTAAATTATTTATTCCATTTATAATTGTTACAATGGTATTTTGTAATTCTGTGGAACCTAACGGAAGTAGCAATAACAATACAATTCTTACCGAAGAAATTAACCAATCTGATTGGCCAAATGATCCCTTTATTATAGATACTGCTTATGTAATCAACCATAATCTTTTTGTCAATATTCATTATAGCGGTGGATGCAAAGAACATATTTTTAAGCTGGTTTTATCAACTGCAATTGCTAAATCAAATCCGCCGCAAACTACAGCTCTCTTATCTCATAATGGAAATAATGATTTTTGTGAAGCTTGGGTTGGAGAATAATTAAAATTCGATTTATCTTCTTTTAGAAATTATCTGGTACAAACATACAATGGGGTTTCTTCAATAATTATTAATATAAATTATTATAAAGGAACTATAATCTATTCATTTTAACTATAAAACATTATCTGCTTAACTCTTTTATATCATTAACTATTTCATCAATTCTAATTTTACTCCCAACATAGTTTTTTCTTAAAATTCCGTTTTGATCGATTAGTTGAATTCTATCTGTATGAGCATAATAATAGGATTTTGAACCGTCTTTATATATTGTAGAATCGGCAACAACCACAACCATTCCAACATCTTTCATTAATTTATCAATAGTTTCTTTATCACCCGTTAGAAACTCCCAATTTGATAAATCTAAATCTCTTACTTTAACAAAACTTTTTAATTTAGAGGGCTTATCAACATCAGGATCAAAACTTATTGATACAAACTCGACATTAGAAATCTTTTCTTCCTTAACCTTCTCTTGAATGATTCTCATATTATTTGTGGTAAGCGGACAAATATCATAACAGTTTGTAAATATATAACCAATTATTGCTATTTTACCATTAATTAAATCCGGAAAATTAACTAGGACACTGTCTTGATTTATTAATGAATGCGAATTCTTATTAAACTCTTGTAACTTTTCTAAATCTGCTTTGCAAGAAACCAAGATAATTAGACTAACAAAAAAGAAAAGTATTGTTTTAAAATTCATTAAATGCTTCCTACTTTATATTTATAGTTCCGGAGAACAATATTCCGAAGATTCCAAAACATCATTGGAAAGTTTTGGACTAATATACTTTATTCCCAAATTTAGTCCGCGTAAAATAAATATTATTGCTAAAATTATAGCAAAAACCGGAATCAATTTATTCATTGTGCGGCGCACTTTACCGGAAATAAATTTACCCACCAATGCAGTTCCAAGCATAATAGGTGTTGTTCCTAATCCAAACAAAGCCATAGAAACAGCTCCCGATAATGCATTTCCGGTAGTTATTGCTCCGGCTAAAGCAACATAAACAAATCCACATGGTAAAAATCCGTTTATAATCCCAAACAAAAGCATAGAAAATGGTGACCCGGATTTTGTTATTCTTTTAAAAGCCCCTTTTACAAAGCTACTTAACAACTGATAAGGTGCAGAAGTTGATAATTTTCCTTTAAATCTACTTGGCATTAAATAGTAAATTAGAATAATTATTACAATTCCTATAGAAGCAAATTGCTGAAAACCAACAAATGTAATACCCCTTCCGAAAAACCCAAATACCGCACCAAAAAAAGAGTATGTTATTATCCTTCCAAAGTTGTAGAGAACTCTACTTAAGATAAGAGAAAAATTTGATTGATTTCCTGTTGGCAGTGCCAATACTATGGGTCCGCACATTCCAACACAGTGGAAACTACCTAAAAATCCGATAAGAAAACCGCCTAAAACCTCTGGTCCCATAATAAAATTATATAATAGAATAAATCATTTTGAATTGTAAAGTTAATGCGATTATAACACAATTGGAAGTTATTACTTTGCTACAACCAAACTCCATTTGTTAAATAATAATAAACAGGGTAAAACGAAACCAATAAAAAGTACAATAAATTAAACAGTAATGATTTATTACAATATTCTAATGAAATATTAAGAGTAGATTTAAATACAGCATTGGCAATACCGAAGAAAGTGCCAAGGATAAGAAATGCATAAAGGAAATATCCTACAAAATAATAATCATTCTGTAATAAACAAAACGGGCAATGGTGAGTTGGTAATTCATAAATATATGTTCCGAAAAAACCTATTAGTGTAATAATAGAAATAATTAAATAAAATAGATTAAGAACTCCATTAAGAATTACTTGTTTTTTTAGAGAAGAATACACTAGAAGGACAAATATAAAATAAAAAAGAGGTAAAGAAATAGTGCTTGGCATATTTATTAATCTTCCTACAAAAGTAATACTTTGTTCATTAAATACTGTGGCACAACAACTAACTAACTCTTGCGGATTTATATCAAAAAAGTATAAATACTGAAGCAACAATTCGGTTATAAAGAAAAAGTATATCAAAATAAAATATTTAAACTTAATTCTGGTAAAAGGATAGTCTTCCCTATTTGTATCCTGCTTATCAAGAACCAGCCAGACACCATACAAATAAATATTAAACAATTTGAGTATTATTAGAGGTAAACCAAAACCGGAAGAAGAAATTGCTCCAACAGCACACATTGCACCTGGTATTATTGCAGCAAACTTATCTAAAGTATAAATAAAAAAAACCGCACTAATAATTTTAAGGTAAAGTGAAAACCTAATTATATAAGAAGCGAGATAGGTTTGTTTTTCAAGATTGTACTGCTCTTGAGTAGTTTTATTTAAATTAAAATTATTTTTGATTTTATAAGCAACAAAAACAGCAATTGTGTTAAAAATGAGAAGAAGTAAATCTTCAATAAACAAAATAATAACTTCGGGAGTAAGTAAAATACTCACTTAATTTCTCCCAAACGAATATTAATAAAATTGTCTACACATTCAAGATCATAAAAAATCGGGTCGTGACTTGCAAGCAGTATTGTTTTCCCTTTTTTCTTTAATTCTTCAATTGTTTGAATAAACGAAAGAGATAATTTACGGTCGAGATTTGCAGTTGGTTCATCTGCTAATATAATTTTGGGCTTGTTAATTAAAGACCTTGCAATTGCAACTCTTTGCTGTTCACCTCCTGAAAGTTTTTTAACAAGTATATTTCCTTTTTCGGAGATGGATAATTCTTCCATAATTTGATCTGCTCTTTTATTAATTTCAACTCTCGAAAGTTTTGACGGAATTAAGGGGACAGTAATATTATCAAGAGCACTTAGATTTGGAATTAAATTAAATTTCTGAAAAATAAAACCTATTTTTTGCTGACGAACAATAGCTGCAAATCTATCCGGTAACTTTGCAATTGATTTATCATCTACAATTACTTCTCCGCTGGTTGGCTTAATTAGTCCGCCTATTATTGAAAGAATTGTGCTTTTACCGCTTCCGCTTGGTCCTCGTAAAATTGTAAATTGATTTTCTTTAACCAAAAAAGTAATGTCTTTTAAAACATGATGTTCATTGACTTGCCCGGCATTGTATATTTTATTAATTCCATTAAACTTAATCATCGCATAACCTCGTCAGCATCAATAATAGCGGCTCTCCACGATGGAATTATGGTAGCCATAATATAAACCGGTACTGTAAGAACAAAAATTAAAAACAGCACTTGAAAATCAATTACGGGAATTAAATTAAAGGAAGGTTTTAGTTTACTAACTCCAGTAAACAGATCTCTTAATATCGGTGCTTGCAGAAAATAAACATAAAACAATGCTAAACCGGTACCAAGAAAAAAAGAAAATAGAGAAATCAATCCCCCCTCAATAAATTCCATTTGTAAAATATTTTCTGTTTTCCAGCCAACAGCCTTTAAAATTCCAATTTCTCTTTTGTCCTCTGCACTTAAGCCGCTGGTTTTATCATAAACCAAAATAAAAAAGGCAACAAAGGAAGTAATGAGCAATGCCAAAAACAGCCCGCTTTTGTAATCAAATAAATTTTGATATGAAGCCTCAATATCCGATCTGCTTATTATTCTGCAATCAGGATACATATATTGTAGTTTTTGTTTTACAATATTAATTTCCTCGGAGTTTGGAACTTTTACAACAATATCCGTTGCCCAAGATTCATTAATATCAAAAATTTCTCGCACATATTTTTCGGGCATAAGGATAACATCGTTGGTTTCCATAGCAACCACATCTTGAAAAGAACCGAGAATTTTAGTTTATAAATGACCACCGCTAACTTTAGTAAAATTGTAATACTGCTTATAAAAGTTTTCATTGAGAAGCTTTAGAACACCGTCACCTACAATCATAAAGGGTATAGAAATCGTATCTATTTGTTCAGAGTAAATATCAATTATATCGTTATATTTTTGTTTATATGTATCAAGATCAAAATCAAGTCCGATAATAGTAAAATTTACATTGGAATTTATAAAATAGTAGTATCCCCAAATTCTTTCATAGGTGTTGGTTACCCCTGGTATTGTAGCAATTTCAAAAATTCTTTCGGTTGGAATTAAAGTCTGCCTTCCTCCACTCATTTTTTGTACAACTAATTCCGGGAGTTCATTAACAGAAATTTCCATTTCTTTTTTGAGTGATGATGAAATACTAAAAACCGAAACCAGTAAGAATACCAAAAGAGTGAAAATAAAAATAACGGAAAGTTGTTTTACTAATCTCCTTTTAAGAGATTTAAGTGTATAATCTAAAAGTTTTAAATTCATCATTCTTTTTATGACTTTTGGAGGTTTCTATAATTCATTTTAACATTATAAATAAATGATGATGGGTAATAATCGAGCAAAGTACCATCTTCAGGAAAAACAGAAAAAATATTGCTAATCGATCTGTGTCGAAGCCAAATGGTTTCCGTAACCAAGGCTAAATCGGGCAATTGAATTAGTGAAATCGCTTTTTTCTTTTTATTAAAAATTGTTTCTTTTTTATCAGATTGAAAAGAAAAATAATAGATTTCTGCAATTGTAAAAAATATCACAAATAAAAATATTCCAATTAATATTTTTGAAGACCGATCAAAATATTTTATAAATCCGAGCAATTTATTCATCCAACATTTTAATTATTTTAGAACTTATTTCTCCAAAACTGTTGATTAATTTACCGCCATGATCTTTAATAAATGTCATTGCATTTTCTTTGTTAGAAAACGGTATAATTTCTTTACCCATTGGCCCCAGAACATCACTTCCGCTAACATAAACTGCAAGCAAACCATCTATTGCGGTTTGATTGTAATAATCTGTAAGTATAACTCCCTTTATTTTGATATTTTTATAATTTCCCCATTTACCCGGCTTAAAATAAAATTTCACTAAATCTTTAACGCCGTCAAAATAAAGTTTAGTAATTTTATTGTTTTGAACAATTTCTAAAACTGCTGCCCACTTCGAGTTTTTATATACAAACATTCCGCAAACCGGACATTTTTCAATTTTGGGAACATTAATATGTGTAGCTTTTTTATCAGATTTTTTCTCTATTCGTTTTACATCCCAGAGATAAAGTGCAATCATCTGGAGCTGTTTTTCATCCATTTTTTTACACTGGTGGTTATTATTAAGAAATGCTTTAAGCTCGGCAATAGATTTGAACTTATGTAAATCTAACTCTTTCTTGCATAATTTTGCAAATAACTTTCCACCTTTAGGATAAATTTTCATTTTTTTCTTTTTCATCAATAAAGCATTATCTTTTTCCAATTGTTCTGTTGCTAACTTTAACACAGATTGATAACTCATAATTTTACCATTGAATTCATTTTCAAATTCTTCGGCATCTTTTTTCTTTTCAAAAGCAATTTTACTTACCTGCGACATTGTTCCAGGGACATTACTTCCAACAACATAAAAAGCTTTTTGGGCATCAATAAATTTTTCAGATTTAGCATCTACTACCATGATTTTTTTAATAATATTTTCATAATTATTTTTATCCGTGCTTAAACATCTAATAGAACAATATTGTTTTATGGTTCCATTATTGAGTAAAATTGCATGATTAGTTTTATAAAACATTTTTAAATTCATTCCGCAAACAGCACACCAATTTTTAGAGTTTTCTTTACTTAATAAAACAACATTTTTCGATTGGGCAGATTTAACAAACTTTTTTTCTTGAGCAAATATTGCTGATAAAGTGATAAGTAATAATAAAACTGCTTGCTTCATGCAATCCTCTTGTAATAATGATTTAACTAAATTAATTATGTAAATGTACAAAAATTCATTGCGTTTGATTATCTAAAAATTATGATTGATATTTAATGAATATAGGAGGGAAAATATAACTTTAACATAAAAAGATGTGATTTCAAAAAAAAGAGTTATTTTCTTTGATTAACTTTTTCATATAAAAAGAAACCCAACTTCTTTAAGAAGTTGGGTTTCTGAATTTGCTATTAGTTTTACAGTTTATTCTACCATAAGAATTTCTTCACTAAAATATTTGATGCTATCAATTGCCCAACTTACCTGAACTTTCCATAATCCGGGTAAAATAGAATTTGTTTTAATAACTTGTGTTAAAGTTGAATCTGTTTCGATTGGAATGGATGTATCCAAATTCCTATCGGCAGGTCGATAAAGTAAAATTGTTCCACTAATATTTTTTTCTTTAGCAATAGATGGAAAATTTAGAACAATTTCTTCCTTTTCTAATTCAATATTTAGCGGTACTTCCAAATTTTGTGTTCTCTTAATTTTGTCCATTTTATCTTGATGTCTAATTTCTTCTTCATAATAGTCATCACGCACTAAGTTCACCTCTTGACTAAAAGCAAAGTGCATAAACCAAAATGATATTAATGTAAAAACTACAATTGTTATTGTTATACCTACTCCCCAGCTAATTTTCATTCGCCAAATTTCCTTCCTTTAATTTTTCCAAGAAATGATGTTTTAATAACATCAATCACTTTATTGTTTGTTTTAACGGCTATTTCAATCGGAGTATTTAACTTGGTAATTTTTTCTTTTGGAATAATTACAAATATTTTCCCTTCGGAAACTTCTTGTGGCTGCAAAGACAAATCACCACCTACAACTTTAATTTCCCCCTCAATATTTTCCAGTTCTAATGTAGTTTCTCCAGTATTAAAAGTTTTATTAATAATTTTTACATCGTAAAGATTGCTTATTTTGTTATCCGGCTGTTCCTGAGCCATTAATCCTGCTGTTCTAACTATTGATAATTCATAATCAGAACGTGTTGCCAATAAAAATGTTATAAAACTAAAAAGCAGAACTAAAACAATTGTATAACCTATTGCTTTAGGTGTAAATATTTTCCTAACTCCCGATTCAATTTCATTTTTAGATGCATAACGAATTAAACCGGTTGGTCTTTTTATCTTTGTCATAACGGCATCACAAGCATCTATACAAGCAGTGCAGTTAACACACTCTAACTGTGTTCCGTTTCTGATATCAATTCCTGTAGGGCACACATCAACACAAAGATGGCAATCAATACAATCACCTAAATTTCGTTCTTCCCCTTTTCTAATTTTTCCTCTCGGTTCACCCCTAACGTGGTCATAATGAATAACAATTGAGTCTGGGTCTAACATAACTCCTTGCAGTCTTCCATAAGGACAAATCAATGTACAAACTTGTTCTCTAAAATAAGCGTAAAAGAAATAGATTACGCCGGAAAAAATTACCATTGCCATAAATTTGCCGAATACTTCGGGAATGGGTCTGCTGATTAGTTCAACCAAACTATCAAAACCAATTACCCAAGCAAGAAGTGCATTGCCAATGGCAACCGCCATAATGGCAAATATAAAATGTTTCAGTCCTTTCTTGAAAATCTTTTGTCCATCCCATGGTCTTTTATTTAATGCTCTTTGTTTGTTAGCATCACCCTCAATCCAATATTCAACTTTTCGGAATAACATTTCCATAAAAATTGTTTGCGGACAAATCCAACCGCAAAAAATTCTTCCGTAAACCACCGTAAATAAAAATACCGATATTATCAATCCTATAATTGAAAGTACAAACAGATGGAAATCTTGGGGACCAAAAACTACCCCGAATAAAATAAATTTTCTGCCGAGAATATCGAGAAGCATAAACGGGTGACCGTCAACCTTTATTAAAGGAACTAAAAATAGAATTGCCAAAAGTATTATTGCAACAACTACTCTTGCACGATGAAATTTACCTTTTGGTTTTTTGGGATAAACCCAAATTCTTTTACCCTCTTCGGTTACTGTTGCTAAATGGTCTCTGAATTCTTCTTTGTTTTCTGTTTTCGGCTCCGTGGAATGTGTATTCATGGCTTAAAGTTTTTTATAGTATAAAATGATTTGTAAATTTACAAAATTCTCCGATTAGAATGTTAAATATAATACTAAAAGTATTTTTATACTGATGTGTTATTATGCAAATATTCTTTAATCGAAAAAAATTGTTGCCATATATTTTAGGTATTATGCCTTAAAACTATTCCGTTTCTTGCTCCGGTATGTTTTCCCTTTTTAACTGTTACGCTGCCGTTAACAAGCACATATTCAATACCACCTGCTAATTGGTGGGCATTTATAAATGTGGCATTATCAATTACTGTTTCGGGATTAAAAATTGTTATATCGGCGAAACTTCCTTTTTCAATAATTCCTCTACCCTTTAATCCTAACTTTTGGGCAGGCATAGATGTCATTTTTTTAACTGCGGTGGAAAGATCAAATAATTTCTCTTTTCTATAATATTTACCCAACACTCTCGGGAATGTACCATAAAACCGGGGATGAGGCTTACCTTTAGATAATTTACCATAGGGTGCAACAGCATTTCCATCAGAGCCAATCATTACAAGTGGATGTGAAAGTACTTTTTTCAAATTGTCTTCACTCATTGCAAAACCGATAATACCGACACGGTTACGTTCTTTTATAATTAAATCTCTAATAAATTCGAATGGAGATTTACCCGAAATCTCAGATGCTTCTTGAATGGATTTGCCTTCCCAAATTTTATTTTTATCGGTATGACATCTGCTAATAAGAACCTTTTCCCAACCGCCGATTCTTTTTCCTTTTCTTTCGGCATATTTTTTTATTTTATCAATAACACTTTTATCTTTTAAAATTTTTATTAAATCATCCGTATTGCCTTGTCTTGACCACAAAGGCAAAAAGGTTGAAAGTCCGGTTCCGTAAGCAATATATGGATATCTATCAGCTTTAACCGGTAAACCGGAATCAGCAGCTTTACTAATCATTTTTAACAAATTATCAACTTTATACCAATTAGCCGGATGTCCCGCTTTTAAATGTGAAATCTGTGTTGATACTTCCGCCTCTCTGCAAATTTTTAGAGCTTCCTCTACAGCTTCTTCCACTGTGTCATCTTCATTTCGGATATGAGAAGCATAAACGCCGTTATTTTTAGCCACAATTTTAGATAGTTCAATTAACTCATCAGTTTTTGCATAACTGCCTGGAGAATATTCTAAACCTGTTGAAAGTCCAAAACTTCCAACCTCCATTGACTCCTGTAATACTCTTTTCATTTTATTAAGTTGAACTGATGTTGGAGAAACATCATTTTTGCCAACAACATAAGCCCTTAAATCACCATGACCGGTAAAGGTTAGAAAGTTAATGGAGCTTTTGTTTTTTTCAAATACGTCAAGAAATTCTTTGGTATTTTTCCAAGTAGAATGAACTCCGTATCTCTCAAAAAGATTTTTACTATACTCATTAAAGTCTTCTTGATTAAGCGGGAAGGGAGAAGAACCGCAATTTCCGCCAACTTCGGTTGTTACTCCTTGGTGAATTTTACTTTCTGCATTAGGATTTACTAAAAGTTCTACATCCGTATGAGTATGGATATCAATAAAACCGGGAGAAACAATCAAATTAGTTGCATCAATGATTTGATCTGCGGATGCTGAGGTTAAATTTTCTATGGCAGTTACTTTATTATCTTTAATTCCTAAATCAATTTTAATAGGTTTATTACTAATTCCATCAACTACTAATCCGTTTTTAATTATTATATCAAACTGATTGTGAACAGAACAGCCAAGAATTAGTCCTGTAGTAACTAAAGAACTCGTTTCAATAAATCGACGTCGAGTAATTTTTCTTTTCATAAGAATCGTCCAATAAATTTATTAAAAATCTTTTCTCTTCGATTTGTAAGCAATTCTTAGAACAGGAAAAATAATCCATATTGATAATAAACCTATTGCAGCAAACATTCCCAAACTTGTTCCAAAAAACTTTTGAAAAACAGCTCCGGTATATCCCAGCAATGCAGATATATCTAATTTAAGTAAAATAAGGATTCGGGATAAGTCGATAGGGTTAAACATTGTGGCTCCAAGAGCAAATTTATCTAAAGGATAATCATTAAAAACTACCATTACTATTAGCAAAATACCATCATAAATTATTGCAAAAAAGAGCCAAACAAGTATTGCAAAACCAAACCCTTTTATCTTATCCTCAAAACTTAATGCTATATTATAAGCTAAAGCAACAAATATAAATGTAAGCAATGCCCCTATTAAGAGTAATGAAAAGAAATTAAAGATTGCGGCTGATTGAAAAAGACCATAAACAACAAACGGGATACCTAACCCAATTACTAAACTTAGTGAAAGTGAGATTGAAGCACCAAAGTATTGGCCTAAAAATATTGTAGTTCGCTTTATTGGCTGTGCGAGTAGAAGTTCTGTAAAATCTCTGGAGTTATAATAGTACATTACTCCGAAAATTGTTCCTATTAAGGGAGTTAAAACAATTATAATATTTAATAAAGTAATTACTGCTTTTGAAACATCATTATTTAAAAATAATAATACATAACCAAGAATCAAGTGAAATACTGAATAAATATAGCTCCATCTACCTCTCATTAAATCATAAATACTGTATTTTAGAATTTTAATCATATGTCTCTTGTAAAATATTAGCTATTGCATTTTCTAAATTATTTTGTTTTGTCTGTTCTTTTATTTTAGCTACTGTTCCTTCAAAATAAATATTACCGTCTAATAAAAAAACAATCCCATCAGAAATTTCTTCAACAAAACTCATTATATGAGTAGATATTAAAATTGTTTTACCTTTATTTTTTTCTTTTATTATTAATTCCTTTAGCCGGATTAATGCAACCGGATCGAGACCAGTTGTCGGTTCATCTAAAACAATAAAGGGTGAATCGAACATAAAGGTTAAAACAATATTTACCTTTTGAATGGTTCCTCCTGAAAGGTTTCCGAGTTTTTTATCCAAAAATTCTTCAAGTTTGAACATAGAAATTAGTTCTGAATCTCTTATCGCACCTTCTCTAAGATTTTTTATCATCTTAATTAATTCAATTACTTTTAGATTTTGCGGAAACATGGCTATCTGCGGCATATAAGAAATTTGTTTTCTATAATCCCACTTTCCCAAAATATTCATTTCATTAAACGTAATTGAACCACTATTGAGTATTACCATACCTAGCAAACACTTAATAAGTGTTGTTTTACCGGAACCGTTAGGACCCAAAATGGTAATTATGCCTTGATTGTTTATTTTAAGGTCTATTCGATCCAGAACGGTTAATTTGCCAAATTTTTTATATAGATTTTGAATTATTATCATTGAACAGGTGTCATTAAAGGATTATTATCTTTTAAATTATCCGGTGTAAACACCGGTGAAACTTTTTCTGAAAAATTAATTATATCAACGAATAAACTTCTTAGCAAAACTATAGTTTCAGGAGTTTGATTAACAATATAAGAAAATAACTTAACCGGTCTAAATGGAACGTCTCCAATATTATCTTTATCTAAATCATAACCGGAATACTCACTCCAATAATTTTTGTCAAAGATATTACCGTTAATATTTCCAGTATAAGCAATATCAAATGCATTATTCATAAAATTATTTCTAACCAACCTACTTCCATAACAGGCACCCATAAATTTTATTGCCCATCCGTTGTTTATAAAATTATTATTTTCAAAATTTATTCTGTTAGATCCTTCTGCATTTACACCGATTGTGTTTTGAATAAACTGATTATTAAAAATATCAGCGTCATATATTTCTTTAAGTAACAAACCGTAAGATGCCGTGCCCCAATTTAATTTAAATATATTGTTTCGCATAAAGATTCTTTTTGAGAACATTACAGCAACACCGGCTCCGTTATTTTCAAATAAATTATCCTTGTATTAGTCATCATTAGAAAACATAAAATGCAATCCGTATCTTACATTGTTTTTGCTCGTATTTCCAATTACTTTGCTGTGTTTTACAAATTCAACATAAATACCGTCTCTCATGTGATAAATTAGATTATTCAATACTTCAATATACGATGAGTGCCATAAGTGAATTCCATTACCTGAATTGTGCTCAAGTACAGCATTACCATTAATTATATTTTCTTTTATGATACCATTTTTTGACCGTTCTATGTGAAAAGCAAAAAAGGGATTATTGAAAATATTTTTTTCAAATAAAAAGTTACTTATTTCATAGGTATGAATAGCAGCATGATCTTTTGTATAACTTCTACCAACATTATTAAATGTTAGTCCAATAACACTTACACTATCAGCAGTAATATCAAGAATGTATCCTTTCCCTTGAGCATCAATAACTGCATGTTCTCTACCTATTATTGTAACAGACTTATCAACAATTATATTATGTTCATAATATATTCCGCTATTTACAATAATAGTATCTCCATCTTGTGCTGATAAAATTGCTTGTTTAATGGACGAGTGACTACCATTTACAGAAACAACAATTACATTTGAGGCAAGTAAATTAATATTTAAAAATATTAAAACTGCGGTTATATATTTAATCATTTATATCAATTCTATTTAAATAAAAAAATGAAGTGTGAAAGAATACACTTCATTTTTATTAAATATAAATTTATCTTTTTATTAAAATCTGCTTTTTAATTCATCCCATGAATATAAGTCGCCCTTTTTCTCATTCTGAATTTTGAGAGCACTTTCTTTATTTTCAAAACCAGAAAGATTTGCTCCCATAGGACTTGGAATTGCTTCACTGATAAGGTACGTTGATTTCGTAGCATCAACTAATTTACCCGGGGTAGCATAATCTACAATTAAAAATAAAGCTATTTCATCTTCATTTCTCTTTTTAATATCCCTTACCATACATTCAATCGCATCATACTTAAAAACTTTTCCTTTTTTTGTAACAATTTCAGATGCATGTTGTCTATCTACAATATTCATTTTACAAAATGAACATGCATCTTTTCCATATTCTATTGGTTCTGATTCAATAGAACATGCCTCGCTAAATAAAATTAAAAACAACGATAAAAAAACAACTTTAGTTATTTTCAACACTTTTCTCCTTTTCTTCTTTCTTACCCATTATATATGCAACAAACGAAAGTAGAATTCCTAAACTTAAAAAATAGGCTCCTATTTGCGGATAGGAGTATACTTCAAAATTTAAAATCTTTTTGTATCCCAAAAAAGGAGGTTGATATCCCATCAACTTACCGGTATTAGGATCAATAATTTTTAAGATTGCCTTAGGATCAAGATTATGTCCGTAAATATAAAGCCAATTATAAAAATCATACATTCCAGCTATTCCTAAAATAGCCATGATAATAAACCAAGTTAAAAACAATTTAGATTTTCCTAAAAAAGCAAAAATCAAACCCAAACCAACCATAACTCCAATAATTATAGGAAAAATATCAAATTCTAAAAATGGCTCAACAACGCCTTTTTTAACATTTTCTTCCGTTGGTAAATGCGCCATGCCAATATAATGATTTAACAAATCAATATTTTTAACATCATTGTATTGTACCCCATCTGAAAGATGTGTTATGTGTATATTCATGCCTAATGGTTCAGGGTACTGAGGAGCTACTAAGGTTATTTTCCACAATGGGAAAACATATAATGTCAGTAACAATAAAACACCGATTAACATTGTGATTTTCGATTTTTTCATTTAAGTATGCCCAAAAAAAATTATGGATGCTGTTTAAAATAAACAGCATCCATTACAATTACAATTACAATTAAAAATTTAGTTTATAAAGCTTCTCCATCAAGAGACCATTTAAGTTTTACATTTGAATTTCGTGGTGAAACTCGAACGTATCCCTGCATTTCTTGATGTAAAGCTGAACAGAAGTCAGTACAATAAAACGGCCATACACCAGCTTTTTTGGGTTCCCAAACAAATGTTTCAGTTTGCCCAGGCATAATTAAAAGTTCAGATGTATTCGCACCAATCATAGCAATACCATGAGGTACATCATAATCTTG
Organism: Bacteroidota bacterium; assembly: GCA_024275455.1. GTDB lineage: Bacteria > Bacteroidota > Ignavibacteria > Ignavibacteriales > Melioribacteraceae. The sequence continues at coordinate 18,554 of JAJRZB010000322.1, forward strand.
TTCTAAATTAGTTACGTGAAAATAAACCTTGTCGCCAACTTTTATACCTTCAATATTATCTGGAGCAAAATGACTTCGAATTGTTGTCATATAAATATGAACAGTTTTGCCATTACGTACAACTTTAGCATCTTTCTCAGCTTTTGTTGCATAAGGATGTTTGTTTTCCTCCAACAAGTAAATCTTTTTAGAATTTGCTTTAATTAAGTCAGCGGGAATACCTGCAGCATAATGTGGTTCACCAACTGTTGGAAAATCCGACAACAATACCATTTTATCACCACTTATATCATATAACTGAGCTGATTGAGTAACTTCCGGTCCTGTTGGTAAATAACGATCTTTTGTGATTTTATTCATCGCAAGTACGTATTTTCCAAAAGGTTGTTGAGAGTTTCCACCAGGAATCATTAAATGACCAACAGAATAATAAGTTGGTTTCCTATCAATAACTTCCCAAGTTCCCAATTTCCATTTAACAATTTCAGATGAAATAAAGAAAGAAGTATATGCATTTCCTTCGTTATCAAATTCTGTATGCAATGGACCTAACCCAGGTTGTACAACTGTACCAGCAAGAACATCTTCAAATTTTAGAATAGGAATGTTATAAGCTTTTCCATCAAACTTTTCTTCTTTGATTGCATTCATCATTTTTGTAAACGAGTGAACGGTAACATTTGCAGATAATTTTCCACTACCAACTATGTACTCACCTGTAGGATCAACATCACACCCATGTGGAGATTTTGGAGTAGGAAGGAAATAAACTAACCCTGGTAATTCAGATGGATCTAACATTCTAACTTCTTTTTTCATTGTAGAAGTTGCCATATGAGTAGTTTCATCATACACATTATGTGCATAATTTGTTTTCATTGTTTTGAATTTACCGGCTTTAATATATTCTTCTGCTTTTTTCCAATTAACAGCAGCAATAAAATCTTTATCTCTTTGAGAAGCATTAACCTCTAACAATGAATTTGCCTCTTCAGTGTTATAAGTAGTAAAGAAAAACCAGCCATGAGATTTACCTCTGCCGGGATGCGCTTTATCATAATCAAACCCAGGCATTAAAATTTGAAATTCAATATTCATACTACCATGTTCAGGATCAATCTTTATAAAAGATAAAGCTCCTTTAAAGTTGCCTTTATATTTGTCAATTGACATGTCTTTTTGAGGTACTGGAACAGCAAATCTGGTTCCTGCTACAACATATTCTGTATTATCAGTAACATAAGGGGAACTGTGATTACCTGCCGAATTTGGAATTTCAATAATTTCTACAGTTTCAAAAGTAGTTAAATCAATTCTTGCAATACGAGGAGTGTTATTTCCATTAATAAACACCCATCTTCCATCTAACTTTCCATTAGTTTGGGAAATATCCGGATGATGAGCATCATCCCAAGGAATAAAACCATACGATGTCTCCAACATTGGTTTTGTTTCTTCATTAAACCCATAAGCTTTTTCACCATCAACTGAAAAAACCGGGATGACCTTAAATAATCGACCTGATGGCAAACCATAAACAGCTAGTTGCCCGCTAAAACCACCTGATACAAATGCATAAAACTCATCGTATTCGCCAGGAGCGACAAAAACTTTTTCCGCGGCACTTCCTGTAAGTGCACCGTTGTTTGAATTTCCTGAACCATTTGGACCACAACTTGTAAGCCCTATAGTAAAGCTAATTGCGAGAATAAAAACTATTATTCCTTTAATTTTGTTCATTTTTGATCCCTTATAATTTTAATAAAATATTTATTTGCTTTCTGGTAAAATTACTTTATCTACAACATTTATAATTCCATTTGATGTTGGAATAGTAGCAAGAATTTTTGCTCCGGCAACATAAATATCATCACCTTCAACTTTTACATCAAAATAATCTCCTGTTGCTGTATAAATTTTTCTTCCCTTTTTAGCTTCCTTTTTTAATTGCTTTACATCAAATGTACCTGGTGCTGCATGTCGGGTAAGTATTTCGGCTAAAGCAGCTTTATTTTCAGGTTTAAGTAAGTTTTCAACGGTTCCTTCAGGCAGAGCATCAAAAGCAGCATTGGTAGGTGCAAAAACAGTAAGCGGACCTGCATTAACTAAAACATGTTCTATACCCGCTGCTTCTACTGCAGCTACTAAAGTTGTATGATCTTTCGAACTCATTGCAACTTGCAATATGTTTTTTGCAGAAACATTATCTACAACTGAAGCCTGACCTTTTGGTGTATTCTTTTCAAAGGAGCTTGAAGTGCCGGAACCGCTTGGAGCATTGTCTCCTGAATTGCACATAGTAAAAAGAAGTATGGTCGCAAATAAAACTATTATTTTTTTTATCATATTGCACCTCTTGTTTTTTAATTGAGTAATTTATTTTTTATCAGAAGCTTTTAATGTTCTAATATATTCTAAAACTGCTCTTGCTTCATCTTCGGTTAAGTTTTGGTTTGCCATTGGAACGAAAAGATATTCTTCAAATAATTTCATTGCAATCGGATCTTTTTTTACCATTTCTTCAGGATTTAAAATCATATTCATAATCCATTCGGGTGTACGCCTTTCTATTAACCCAGCAGGAGCAGGTCCTATATATTTCTTATAAGGCTTGTGGCAGGCAGTACACTTAGCGTCGTAAATAGTTTTTCCCTGCTCTACTAATTTCGGATCTATTTCTCCAAGGGTTACTTCCTTAATAGGCCCGATACCTTTATCATTTTTCGCATCGGTTTTATTAGCTGATTTTTTAGCCAGCATACTTGTCGGAGCTTTTTTTGATGTATTATCCGAAGGTTTCTCATCGCCTCCACAGCTTGTAAAGAACAAGCCGGTTGAAATTAGCAACAATAATAGAACGTACTTTCTTGGTGTTTTCATTGTATTTACCTGTAATTTATTATAAAATAATTATTTTAATCGTGTATTAATATAGCAATTTCATTTTACAATCAGCAATTTTTTAGAAAAGTAAAATAATTTTATGAAAAGTAATAATATTTTCAATTAAAAAACAGAATATTTTTTCCGAATATCACTATTTTTTATAATAAAAAACCTCACTTATGGTAGTGAGGTTTTTTAATAAAGTCTAAATTCTAAATTTAATTAGACTAATCCGTTATGATTTATTCGAATAAATCACCTTCGGGAGCCTTAGGGTTTGGCGGATTTGTACCTTTTAAAGTTAAAATATAACTGGCAACCTCTTGTATCTGCGTGGGATCAAGTTGTGTTTGCCAGCTAATCATTCCTTTAGCCGGAACTCCATATTTAATCGTCCTAAAAAGGTCATTGATCTTATTTCCATGAATCCAATAATTATCTGTAAAGTTAGGTCCAACCAATCCCTCTCCATTCATTCCGTGACAAGCGGCACAATTTTTTACAAATATATCTTTACCGTTGGCAAGGGCTGCAGCGTCATCTAATACAGTAACGTTATCTTCGTTAATTAGGGAACCGCTTTTATTTAAAATCTCTCTTTCCATAGCTGCAACTCTAACTTCTTCTGCGTATTCATCTTCTTGAACATTACCGCTGCCAATTACATGAAAATCAACCATATAAATAACAGCCCAAATAATTGAGCCATAAAATATTGCCATAAACCATGGTGGAATTTTATTGTTCAGCTCTTTAATTCCATCAAAATCATGATCGAGCAGCAAATTTTGCTCCTCTTCAATTGGTGGTCTCTGATTTATTACTTGCATAAATTTCTTAAATCCGGAGACTTCAGCATCATCACCCTTTTCTGAATAGACAAGAACCAGCCACATTATTATTGCAACTAAAAATGCAGTTACTGCTACCATAATTTTAATAATTGAGCCTAAATCATCTCCTCCGCCAGCCGATGTTTGAGCTAAAATGGGAGATGATAAAATGAACATTAGAAAAACTATGATAAAAAGTTTTTTATTATTAATTACTTTCATTTTCATTCTCTATGTTATTTTTAAAAGTGTCATTATCTAAAGGAATTTGTTCTAATTCGGAAATGTATTCCTTATCTCTTGTAAATATCCAAAACAAAACTCCCACAAAAACAGTAAGAAAGATAATCATAGTAATTATTGGATATATTGAAACATTTTCGATAGAACTTAAATAATTAGAAAATTTCATTTTGTTTCCTACTTGTTTTCTGCTACTTCAGCTTTAATATCTGTTCCAAGCCTTTGTAAATAAGCGATTAAAGCAATAATTTCTCTATCTGGTTCAACCACAATTCCATTTTCCAGCAAATCATCAGCTATAAATTGAGCCTGAGTCATCAGATCATCAATTGCAATTGATTCATATCCCTCTTCATAAGGAACACCTAATGTTCTCATAGCAGAAATTTTCGCCTTAGTTACGGAAATATCCAATTTGTTTTCTAACAACCATGGATAACGAGGCATTAGTGAACCCGGAGACATTGATCTTGGATTTTCCATATGAAGATAATGCCACATATTCGAATATTTTCCACCAATTCGATGTAAATCGGGACCTGTTCGTTTTGAACCCCACAAAAACGGGTGATCATAAACAAATTCACCGGCTTTTGAATACTCGCCATATCTCTCAACTTCTGACCGGAACGGTCTAACTTGCTGACTATGACAACTGTTACACGCTTCCTTAATGTAAACATCTCTACCTTCCAGCTCTAAAGGAGTATAAGGTCTTACTGAAGCGATTGTCGGCACATTTGAACTAACCAAATAAGTTGGAACTATTTCAACTAAACCACCAATAAGTATTGCAACAAATGCCAAACCAGTAAACAACATTGTTTTTGATTCAAGATATCTATGAAACATTCCTAATTTTGGCTTGTCGGTAATAGGTCCGCGTGTAGCGGCTTCAGCAGCTTCATTTGGTTCAAATGAACCGGCTTTTGCTGTTTTAACTAAATTATAAATCATTACAAAGAGACCTATATAATAAAGTGTTCCACCAATAGATCTCATAATATACATAGGTACTATCTGTAAAACAGTCTCTAAAAAGTTAGGATATTTTAATAAACCTAAATCAGTAAACTCTTTCCACATTAAAGCTTGTGTAATACCGGCCCACCACATTGGTATCACCCATACAACTATACCAAGTGTTCCAATCCAAAAATGAGCATTGGCTAATTTTTTTGAGTAAAGCTCGGTTTTCCACATTTTTGGCACTAACCAATACAGCATTCCAAAAGTCATAAAACCATTCCATCCTAAAGTGCCAACATGAACGTGAGCAGGAATCCAATCAGTAAAATGAGCTAAAGCATTTACACTTTTAAGTGATAACATTGGTCCTTCAAACGTTGACATACCATAAGCGGTTACACCAACAACAAAAAATTTGAGAACAGGATTATCTCTAACCCTATCCCAAGCACCTCTTAATGTTAATAAACCATTCAACATACCACCCCAAGAAGGCATCCATAACATTATTGAGAAAACCGTACCGAGTGATTGTGCCCAGTTTGGAATTGCAGAATATAATAAATGATGAGGGCCTGCCCAGATATAAATAAAAATTAATGTCCAAAAATGAAGAATGGATAACTTATAAGAAAAAATAGGTCTGTTTGCAGCTTTAGGTAAATAATAGTACATCATACCTAAAAACGGTGTTGTTAAGAAAAACGCAACTGCATTATGCCCATACCACCATTGAACAAGTGCGTCTTGAATACCGGCATAAACCGGGTAACTTTTTAAAAATGTAACAGGAAGTTCTATTGAGTTTCCAATATGTAAAACAGCAACTGTAACAAAGGTTGCAATATAAAACCATGCAGCAACATAAATATGTTTTTCTCTTCTTTTAATTAAGGTTCCAAGCATATTTATACCAAAAATAACCCACACTACTGCAATAAGAATATCAATCGGCCATTCAAGCTCTGCATATTCTTTTGAAGTAGTAATGCCCATAACCAAAGTAACTGCGGCTAAAACAATAATTAATTGCCATCCCCAGAAGTTAATTTTACTTAAAACATCACTAAACATTCTGGCTTTAGTAATACGTTGCAAAGAAGAATACACTCCGGTAAAAATAGAATTACCAATAAATGCAAATATCGCAGCATTTGTATGTAATGGCCTCAACCGACCAAAGGTAGTATAAGATATGCCCAAATTTAATTCAGGATAATACAGGGCAATAGCTATCCATACAC
>JAJRZB010000323.1 GCA_024275455.1 Bacteroidota bacterium
AACTCACTAATACCTTCTGCATCAATGATAAAACTACCGTCGGTATTGGTTAATAGTTTGGTAATCAGAAAATCTTCTCCTCTTGTGGATATTCTTTGGCCTGTTGAGAAGTTCATTGGGTCAAAGTTAGGAAGTTCTGTTCATGATTTGCGGTCATCTAATTTATTATTGGTATTAATTGGGGTTGGCACATTCGTAAAGACAGTTTGTTCATTTTGTATTTATTGGGGAATCAAATTGTATGGTTGAAACCAGAAATTAATGGTTGAGCCCATGCAGGAGGGTTTTTACCAACCAATGGTTTTGGCGTTTGTTTAGTGTTTTTATCTCCAATAAATGACTCAATAAAAATTGTTATAACTTTCTCCGGATGGTGAAATAATTGTTTATTTCGATCTTTAACTCTACCTGTTTCTACATATTCTTCAATAAGCTTTACAACAGGAGTTATTCTACCTCTTGATATTTTTGCCGGAGTAGAGCAAAAAATAAGATTGATGGGTTTTATGAACCCACCCGAATGAATATGAGAGAGTTGTAATTTTTTGTCGTCCTTGATGACTTCATGCAGCATTTTTATTTGTCGTGCATTGAATGGGTGAATAAACTTGACCTCAATGGCATATAAAAGTTCTTTTTGAAATTTTTGATATGAATTTTCAAGTCTTTTTATTGCAACCGTATTGTCTTTATTTATAATTTGTTCCAGAGCATCTGGCAACTCATGTTCTGTCAGCATATCCAATACAAAATTCATGTTCAATACTGATAGGTCAAAATTCCCTCGGTATCCATAACCTTTATTTTGTACATCTTTGTAATCAAGTTTTGTCAACTTAATTTCTTCTGGCTTATAACCTGAAAGGAGTTCGCCCTTCTTGAACCTAAAATTAGTAGGATATTCCTGATGTACAAGGGAAACGGATATGTGATGAAGAGGGCCGCCCGGTCTGTATGTTAAAACTCCCGACGCACTGGCCATCATATCATTGAGTAATGACGAATGTATATCAGCTTCCGTAAAATAATGGAAGGGCTTTTCCCGGAAGCGGTTAATGGTTTTACGGATACCTTTAAAAACTGCTTCGTTTATTTTGTCAATTTCCATAAATTTTGAGTTGTTTTACTTTTTCCTGTTAAGTTGTTTGTTCATATATTTAAACACGGGTAAATAACTGGGTTCAATTAGAAGCTCAAGAATTTCTTCCCATGTAATCAAAAGAATTGGAAAAGGAATATCAGGATTTTCTTTAAGGGATTTCAGCTTTTCCAAATTGCTATTCGCAAAAGATTCATGCTGTTGTAAACCATAAAATTTAGATTTAGTTGTCAAAAGTATCTGTAAAGGAATAAAATCCTTTTTGGTTAAATTTACGTATTTCTCTTTTACCAGGTTCATTCTATTCTGAACAGATTCAATATCATTTTTAAAATCCCAGTTTTCCAGAAACTTTACTTCAATAGAAATAAATCCTTTATCTCCAAAGAGGACAACATCCGACATTTCGCCCCGGTCAAATTTACTATCACCTTTTTCTTTCCATAGATAGGCATGGTAATCAAAAGAAACATGAATATGATTGGGGGTTTCCTCAAGGCTCCTGATTAGTCCAATTGTGCCTTTCAGTTGCGAAGGTTTTGAATGAATATTAAAAATGTCGTGACCATTACTGATTTTTACCTTCAGCAATTTGAGAAATCCCTTCATTCGGGAAGTGTAGCCATCGATAAGTTCATTAAAATAGAACCCTGCAAAAAATTTAAAATACAGATTCCTCTCTTTTTCGGACTCAATTAAGTAAAAAGAAACTCCATCAGACGAAGATACATAATCATCAAGTAAGTCTATATTCTTGAATATCATTATTGTAAATTTTAAATTAAATTTTTTCCAAAACCCTCAATATCTTCACCATTGCCAGCGTATCCAATTCACAGTACTTTAGTAAATCCTTTCTTGTCTTATTAATAATTGCCGGATCTGATTCATCAAAAAGCCTCATAAAAGATGTACTCGCAGCTCCCCCGTCAGCTATCGCCATTCCTTCATAGGATAGTTCAGGAACTAATGCCGGAAGCACTTTTTTTATGGAATAACTTCCTTTCATGTCGGGGCTGTAATAGTCACGGGAGCGAAAGGGACTCATCAAATCGACTATCCGGCTAATCATATTATCAATTTGAATGGCATACTGCGGGAATAATGCCTTTATTTCTTGTAATCTGCCTTTTTCAAAGGTAGCATTATAAACAATAATATCGCCTGTAGTCCCAATAACCCGGATTAAGTTTTCGATAAATTTAACACGGGGATCGACATCCCGGGTCGCTTCCGCAAGAAAATCCAGATGTACTGTATTTGAGCAGTTATTTTTCATGATATGTAAAGAATATTGAAATGGTATCTGCTGAAAAGGCCTGGAATGATTGTATATAGGTACTGAAACCATGAAAAGAGTTTCGAAGTCAAGAAAGTATAACGGATAGTTTAATCCGGATACGAATGATTGTATCGCTTCGGTATTCATGTATGACTCATTATTCTTTGTGCTTGATACAACTAACTGTTCAGTATTGTTGAGTATATAATTATCCGGAATACCCTCAACGAAAAGAATATTAGAATTAAATAACTCCCATTTGGTATTTCCTTTTATCCCCTTAAAAGAAAAAACAGAATTATCAGGTACATCCTTCCAGCAATGGCCTGTAAAACTACAGCCATAAGGACTGCTGCAATGTGGGCTTATTTTAATATCGGGTAATGTATTATTGACCAGCATAATGTTCATTTCACTGATATGCTTTTTTACATCCGGCAATAATGGTAATATCCTGTCCTTTACCGATTCGATAGTGAAAAGCTGCGAAATGTCAAGTTCCCCGTTTCTAACATAACCAGTATTAAGATACACCACAGATATATCTTCCAATTCTACACCAGACGAAGTTATA
>JAJRZB010000025.1 GCA_024275455.1 Bacteroidota bacterium
CACCGTAACACCAACTGTCGGAATAATAAATGAATTTCTTTGAATTAATTGTTTATTGTTCTTTGTTGTAGGTATGGGATTTGGGCTGTTGTAGACATTTAGGATTTGCAGATATGGCTTAAAGAGTAAAGACCTCCAAATAACAGTTCCGTTAAAACCAATATCTAATCTATGATAACTTTTATTTCTAGAAGAATTTTTAGTACCGTAAATAGGATACCAGTAAAAATACTCATTACTAAACTTGTTCTTTTTTATATCAGCATTGAAACCAACATACTTACCTATTTGAGGAGTATACGGGAAACCGGTTGAGTATGTCCAATACGAAGTAAAATGCCAATCCTCCGATAAACTATAATTGAAAAGAATTTTAATCGCATGCAGTCTATCACTTCTGGCAAAATAACTATATTAATCATTTATTTTTATCGATCTGGCTAAGGAGTAGCTTAACCATAAACTAGAATTTTTAAGTTTCGTTTTAAGCAGTACCTCCAAACCGGTTGAATAACCGTCATCGAAACTATAACTATTAATTTTTTGAAGATATGAAGAAGGCAAATTTTTTCTAAAATTATAATAGCCTGTTACTTCCAAACTACTTTTAGAGAAGAGACTACTAAATATTATTGTTGATGAAAAGTTGTTTGAAGAAGGCAGTTGTTTATAATTTTGCGGGAAAAAATAAAGTGAAAAAGGATCAAGCATCGGGTTGCTTTGATCTTTAATTACAAACATATTTTGGAAATACTTTCCATAACCAAATTGAAGCTCGATATCATTATTTGGAGAATATTCTAAGTTGAAATTAGGTGATATTAAAAATTTGTTTAACCTTTTGTAAAAGCTATTTCTAATTCCTATGCCTAAACTAAGTGTTTTGCTAAAAATAATTTTATCGGAAATAAATAAGCTTATTATTGAACTACTATATCTATTTGAAAAAATACTTGGAGCAAAATCGAAAAAAATTTCTTCAGGCTCAAAACCAAACCCGGATAATTCACTTTCCCCAATATTCCAATTGTAGTTTAAACCTAATTCTTTATATTCCAAACCAAGATCAAATTGATGTCCTTGTAAAAAATGATTTATCTTAACTATGCCGGTAATATCACTAATTTTATTATCGATATTGATAAATGCTTTTGATATTGGATAGGAATCATAAATACTGCTGCCTTTTCCACTAATTAGCGAGGAGGAATAGTATAATTTTACATCAATAGAGTTTTTATTACCATAAAAATGTGAATAGTTAAAGCTTAGTACATTGTTGCCCCAATTAGGTTCTTCATCAATATTAGAATTTAAATAATTTTGTTCTTTAAATATTTCAAATACATCTCTCGAATAAAAACCACTGACGCTTATTAAATTATTTCTATCAACCGGATAGGTTAATTTAGCATAAGTATCATAGAAAAAGTACGGTATAGATTCGCCGCCTAATAAATCAAAATATGTGCGGCGTCCGGCAATTATTATAGAACCATTTCCTATTGGTGCTTCAAAATAACCTTTTGATGAAATCAAACCTATTGAAGCTGAACCTCTAAACCTTTCCCAATTACCGGATTTAGTTTTAATATTTAATGCTCCTGAAAGATAACCACCATATTTAACCGGATAATTAGATGGGTATAACGTTTCACTTTCTATAATATCGGTGTTAAACATGCTGAAAAAACTGCCGAGATGATATGGATTATAAACCGGCACATCGTC
>JAJRZB010000324.1 GCA_024275455.1 Bacteroidota bacterium
CTCCAAATGGCAATTTTTAAGAAAACCGGTTTGGTAACTTTTGCCGGACCAATGCTTGCTACGGATTTTTCCGGTAGAATAAATAAATTTGCCGAAGAAAATTTTTGGAAGATTATTACAAATACTAAGAAAATAGGTAAAATTCATAACCCGAGAGATGAAAAGTTTTATGCTCTAACCAAAGGCAGGGGAGAAGGAAAAATTCTCGGCGGAAACCTTGCACTCTTAAATTCATTGATGGGTACACCCTTCTTTCCAAGTTTTAAGGATTCAATTTTAATTATTGAAGATATTGGTGAAGCTCCATACAAAGTTGATAGACTCCTTAATCAGCTGAGATTAGCTAAAGTGTTTGATGAAATTAAGGGAGTTATTTTGGGAAGATTTGTAGATTGCTATGAAACTGATAAATCCAAAAAAACAATAAAATTAAACGAAGTTATCGAGCATTATTTCGGCACATTAAAAATTCCCGTAATTTACAGTTTTAGTCACGGACACATCAAAGAAAATCTTACTATTCCTTTTGGAATAAATTGTAAAATTAATACTTCAAAATGTTTTGTAGAATTTACCGAAAGTGCGGTTGTGTAAAAAAATTACTGTATTTGGAATAAATAATTCTCTCTTTCAAGAATTTTAATGTTAAAATAATATTTTTGGTGTTTCAAAATTGTTATTTATAGCTTGATGTAAATAATTAATTACCTTCTCTATAATACTAAAATTGTTTAGAAAATAAGCAATTTAGGTAATTTCAATAAATATCCTCTGTCTTTTATTACAGTTTTTTCATTATCAGTTATTTTTTTTATGATTTTTAAAAAAATGGTATGCTTATTGTTAATTGTGCAATGTGCATTTTATATTTTAAGAATAATTGTAACCGATGAATTTACAAGAAGTATTAAATAAGGAAGAACTGAATTCTGATGAATTGAGATTTTTGCTTAACCTTTCTGACCCAAAAGATTTAGATTTATTATTTCATAAATCTCTTGGAATAAAAAATCTATATTTAGGCAGATACAAAAATAAAATTGCCTCGGTTCAATTTTCTAATTACTGCGAAAATAATTGTCTCTACTGCAACTTTATAGAAGAAAGTATTTTCCCGCATCGTTACAGACTAAGTCCGGAAGAAATTTTGGAAATCATTGCAAATATGGTAAATGAAAACATTACCAATCTTATTTTACAATCGGGCGCAGATAGTTATTACGATACAGATATGATTTCCTACTTAATCTACAGAATTAAAAAAGATTACAATGTTGAAGTAACGTTAGATTTAGTAGAACGCAGATTTGACGAATACAGAGCATGGAAATTTGCCGGAGCAGATAATTATTTACTAAAGTTTAACACTGCAAATGAGAAAAATTACTCTTTTTTTACTCAAAATAATAAATTGAGTGAACGGATAAATCATATAAAATACTTAAAAAGAATTGGATATAAAATTTGTACCGGTAATATAATCGGGCTTCCATATCAAACTAATAGTGATATTATTAATGATTTAATTTTGTTGCAAACTTTGAAGCCGGAAATGATTCTCAATTCTCCGTTTATCCCAAAAGAATTTACAAAATTTAAGAATTGGGCTAAAGTAAACTTTAGTTTAGTAAAAAAAATTACGGCAATAAGTAGAATTTTACTTAAAAAGTCGGATATTCTCATCTCTAATTCAAGCGATATGTTTACTATGGAAGAGAAAAAAGAGTTATTCAATTTAGGAGCAAATACTCTTATTCTTGAATATTACAAGTTAAATCACAAAAATAAATTGAGATTTCCGGTTAACCGGAAAAAAAGCAGCGCATACTCCGGCAGTAAACTATTTTAATTTTCCTTTCATTAAAGCAAAAACTTTAATAAAATTCATTCTTAAAAATAAATATTCTCTTTAAAATTTATAGAGGGGTAGTCAACTTATGAGAAATTTAAAGTTTTTATCGATGTTTTTTCTTTCTTTACTCTTTCTTTCTTGCAGTGGTAAATCAGATAAGGATTTATTTGATGAAGCTTCAAAATTATTAAAAGAAAAAAATATTCTGAGGCAGTTGTCATTTTCGATCAAATAGCAAAAGAATTTCCTGAAAGTGAAAATGCAATTAATGCATTATTTGAAAATGCAAAAATTTATCAAGGACAAATAATTAAAAGTGTTGATCCGAAAGAATCTTTAAGAAAATCAGTAGAAATTTATAAGTCAATTTTTGAAAAATATCCTGATTCCGACAAAGCGGCAAGTGCTATTTTTATGTCAGGATTTATTTTAGCTAATGAGTTACAAGATTATGAAGCTGCAAGAAAAAGTTATGAATTATATTTATCAAAATTTCCTAATGGCGAATTAGCAGATGATGCAAAAGTTGAATTGGCTAATTTAGGTAAAACACCCGAAGAGATTTTAAAGGATAAAATAAATCAATAGTACAAAAAAAAAGAATCTGATTTTAGAAAAATATTAACTCCCTCAACTATTGCCAGGTTAAAAACTCTTGAACTAAAGGCAAGAACTGTTGTTGAGGGATTTATGGTCGGATATCATAAAAGTCCATACCATGGTTTTAGTGTTGAGTTTAGTCAACATCGTCCGTATATTCAAGGGGATTCCCTCAAAAACCTCGACTGGAAAGTTTTTGCAAAAAGTGAGCGTTATTACATTAAACAATACGAAGAGGAAACAAATTTACTTGCTCATGTAATTTTGGATACAAGTAAATCGATGGATTATAAATATGATGCTGATATTACAAAATTCGAATATTCAAAAATTCTTGCAGCAAGTTTAATTTACCTTTTGTTAAAACAACAAGATGCTGTGGGGCTAGCACTTTATTCTGATAAAATAAAAAGTTATTTCCCGCCTAAGGCTAATAGAACTTATATGCGCAGACTGCTTATTGAATTGGAAAAGTCTGAAGCTAATAGTACGACAAATACTGCCGATTCACTTTCGGAAATTGCTAAAAATATTAAAAAGAGGGGATTGGTAATTGTTATTTAAGATTTTCTGGATGATGTTGGTAGTATTTTATCTTCCCTAAAAAAGTTTGAGTATAAGAAAAATGAAGTTATTGTATTCCATATTTTAGATCCGGCTGAAGTTTATTTCGGATTTGGTAAGGATTCTATTTTTGTAGATATGGAAACGGGTGAAGAATTAAGTACTCAGCCCATTCAAATTCAAAAAGCTTATCGCGAATCTATGCAGGAATATCTTAAAAAAATTAAAACCGGATGTACAAATTACGGATTTGATTATAATCTGATACATTCTTATCAACCTTTTGATGGTGCAATTATGAATTTTTTCAAAAAGAGAGCAAGATTAGTTTAAAGTTTTTATCAGTTTATAAATCTTAAAATTTACTTCTATAAAATAAACAAGTATACGCCTACACGATGATACAAAGGGAGCAGTGAATCCAATAAATATTAGAAAAATAGATTCTCCAAATTAGAATATTCGGGAAGGACAATTCTAAATCTCGGATAGCAAAAATGTAAATGTTTATTTATCAGAAACTTTTACGAAATTGGCAAATTGCTAAACTACTGTTTACATTTTTTTATTTATTTCATCAAATCTTTGACTACCGCAAAATATTTATCAATATATTTATTTGCTACATCTTCGGTTGAAGCTTCAGCAATGCATCTGATAATCGGTTCAGTGTTGGATTTTCTAAAATGTACCCAATGGTCATCAAAATCAATTCTTAAACCATCATCAGTATTAATATTTTCATCGGAATATTTTTCTTTTAATTGATTAACAATTTCATCTGGATTTATGTTGTTCAGAATAATTTTTTTCTTAACAATTATGTATTGAGGCATTTCTTTTTTCAATTCTGATAGGGACTTTTCGGTTTCTGCTAAATGTTGTAAAGTTAAAATTGTTCCAACTAAGGCATCTCTTCCGTAATGAAGTTCCGGATAAATAACTCCGCCGCTTCCTTCTCCGCCTATCACGGCATCAACTTCTTTCATAAGTTTAACTACATTTGCTTCACCAACTGGGGAACGGAATACCTTGCGGCCTTCAGCCTCAGCAATGTCATCAACGGCTCTTGTTGTTGATAAATTAACAACCACGTTTCCCTTAGTTTTAGACAGAACGTGTTTAACAGCCAATGTTATAGTGTTTTCTTCAACGAAAGGTTCACCTTCATCTGTTATTAATACCAGTCGATCAACATCGGGATCAACAACTATTGCAAGATCGGCATTATTTTCTTTTACAACCTGCATGGTTTTGGTAAGGTTCTCTGGTATTGGTTCTGGTAATCTTGGAAAAACTCCGCTTTTTTCACAATCTAACTCAATAACCTCACAACCAAGTGTATGTAAAAAATCTTTCATAACATAGCTGCCTGCCCCGTTTACACAATCGAGAACAATTTTAAAATTTTTGGATTTTATTAAATCAATATCAATTAAATTCAATTTTAAAACATCGTTCACATGATTTTTTAATCCGTCGCTATAGGTCTCAACCTTTCCTAGAGAATCCCATTTATTATAATTTTCATTTGCACTTTCTAAAATTTCTAACATTTTTTTATTCTCATCAGGTGTCATAAATTCACCTTTAGAATTAAGAAGTTTTAAGGCGTTCCATTCATTCGGGTTATGGCTGGCAGAAATTTGAATACCGCCAACTGCACCGAGCTTGTTAACGTTATACAGTACAGTTGGAGTGGGACAAATACCTATATCAACAATATCATTTCCTTTCGCAGTTAGAGTTCCAATAAGAGTATGTTTTACCATTTCACCGGAAATTCTTCCATCCGAGCCAATTACAATCTTACCATGTCCGCAAAAATCTGCATAAGCAGAAGCATATTTAACAATTGTATGCGGATCTAATCCATCTCCTACTAATCCTCTTATTCCTGAAACACTAACCATCAATGTAGGCATTTATCCTCCTTAATTTTGGAACTATTAAATAACGTTAAAAGAAAAATACCAATTAAATGAATAAAACAACAATATCAACAATATTCTTAGAAAATAACCGGCTTTCTTATTTATTAAACTGTTTTTAGTATTGCTTTATACCCAAAACAATATTATTTTGCA
>JAJRZB010000325.1 GCA_024275455.1 Bacteroidota bacterium
AGCGGAATTATAGGCTTTGTGGGATTATTAGTTCCACATGTTTGCAGATTTATTTGGGGAGTGGATAATAGAAAAATAATTCCAATATCCTTTTTCGTTGGGGCAATTTATTTAACAATTGCTGATACAATTGCTCGGACAATTATCAGTCCGTCAGAGCTGCCGGTTGGGATTATTACAGCAATAATAGGTGCTCCTGTTTTTATTTATTTGTTGAGAAGACGGTTTGCAACTAATTTTATCTAAGATTCAATTAGAAAGCACAGCACAATTTGAAAAATTATTTTCCTTATGGTATTTTTCCTTGTTATTTAAATAAGTTATATTTGTAAAATAGAAAAGCCCTCATTTCATTTAAATAATGAAATTTATAAGTAGCTAGCCTTAGGTGCTTTTCTTATTTGGGCCGGAAGTGCGTCACCACTTCCGGTTTTTTTCAATATTTGTTTTAGCTTCTCCTCCTATTCTTTTAGGGTTCCATGGTAAACATACTTTAATCCCGTTATGTCTTCATAAACTGTAAAAAACACTTCTTTTTCAAATAGAGCTGCTCCATAAATTTGTGTTCGCGGTGTTTTATTAAAATAGAACAAATATTTTATATCCGTACCGTTATAGTGTGCTAAACCATCAACCATTAGTAAAAAAATATCTTTTGCACTTTTGCCCCAAATTCTCTGATAAAAATTTGGGTTTTCTACTTTTACAACAGTCTTAAATTGATTATTTACTCTTGTTGCTATTTCGTTACCTAATATGAAATATACTTTGTTATCAATTAAGCTTATATCAGCTTGTTTTCCCCAAGTCTGTATACTGGAATACAGTCTTATGTAACTATTGTCTTTATATTCATAAATAATGGTGCTATCTGGAAATTCTACACCTCCTATTTTAGTTAATCTAAAATAGTTTCTTTTATCAGATTCATTTGTATAAAAATGAACTACAATTCCTTTAATCAAATTTGTATTTAGTAGAGACCATTTTTTAGCTTTATATTGCGCCATAATAGTTTTATTAAAAAAGCCATGATGGTCTGGTCCGGCTCCAACAGCATAAATATTATTTGGGTCTGTTCCCCAAATATTCTGGAAAACAAAATAATTTATTCCATCTATTTGCAATTTTGCGTATTCACTCCATTTTTGACCATCAAACTTCATGATCTTTCCATTTTCTGTACTGACAAAAATATTATCAAATGAAAATCCATAAATTGAAGACGGAGCTACTATTCCATTAACTCCGTATAGCGTCCATTGTTTTCCATTATAATGAGCAATTGATTTTGCCCAATCACCGCCACTAACCATCCAAATATCTTTTGGCGAACTTCCCCATATACTGTAATATATATTGTAAGGTGCATTTAACGTATCAACCTCCCACACATAATCCCTTCTTCCCGGTTTAAGCTTATCGTAAGGGTCAACCGGCGTTTCATCGCAAGATGAGAAGTTAATTAGTGCAAATAGAGCATTGGTAAAAATAAAAGCAGCAATAAAAGTGTTAAAATATCTGTTCAT
>JAJRZB010000326.1 GCA_024275455.1 Bacteroidota bacterium
GTTATGAAATTAAAAATTTCAATTACACTATTTATTATTCTTTTATCTACATCAGTTTTTGCACAGGTAAATGAAGAAAATGATAAAATAAAAATCACATCCGAAGAACAATATGAAAAACTATACGGTAAAAAAGGCGGAACAAAACTTAATAAAATTTCGGGCGAAACTGTTGAAATAAAAGATATTGTTATTAAAGGTAATAAAATTCAAACAGAACTTTGGAATTATGGTTCGGTTTGTTCCCCGGGTGCATTACCGGATGTAAGAGATTTAGTTTGGAACGGATTAGGTTACGGATATGAATTTGGGCTACTTGCAGGTGCAAAAGTGATGGGAATTGACGGAGATTCTGTTAGTATCATTAGTGATTCTCATGTAAGACCAAGCGAAGGTGATTATGATGCTGCTGGCATTCTTAAATGGGGATGGTTACCTAAAGCCGGGTATACCGATCCGAATCAAAATGAAATTGCTTCGTTAAATGCAGCTGATAATAATGGTGATGGAAAGCCAGATTCTTGGCCTGAGAGCTGGTATTCGCCCGGTGCCGGTGCTTATTTATGGCCAGCTTTTCTTGGAGATGCTTCAACTGCTCCTGATGAAGAAGTATTTTATGCAATTGATGATTATACAAATTATGAGTTTATTGGTCAGTATCAACCTTTTGACGGAGACCCCACAAAAGGTGGTTTGGGGTTAGATGCTGATGTTAGAATTCTTCAATTTAACAATCCTCTTGCAGAAGATTTGATTTTTATGGTTTATCAAATGACAAATGCTAGTGATAAAGATTTATCAAATTTTTACATGGGAATGTTTGGTGATCCACATATTGGCGGAGCGAGAGATTTTGGTGATGATATGGCTCAATTTATTCCACCCAAAGGTGATTTAGCAGAGGATTACAACCAACGTGCGAGAAGTATGGTTTACGGTTGGGACCAAGATTTTAAAGGCCACGGAGGTGCCAGACCAGGATTTTTTGGATGGAAGTTTCTAGAGTCACCTTCAATTGATGACGATTTTGTTGATAATGATGATGATGGTATTGCAGATGAATCTCCTTTTAATAGTAAAGGGGAGTATATTGATGGTAGTTTGCTTCCCGTTGAAACAGGTATTGATGATCTTCAAAAATATACTGAAGTATTTGGAAAACCAAAAGAACGATGGTCGGGTGACGAAGATGGTGATTGGAATCCTGAAAAAAATGATGTGGGAATAGACGGTATTGGTCCCGACTCGAAAAATTATCCGGGTAAAGATTATGGTGAAGGGGACGGAGAACCATCCCAAGCTTGGTACGATGATTTTAACAGCAATGGCTTACTTGATCCTGAAGAAGAAGCAACTTTAACTGATGAATGGAGTTTAGGTAAAAAATGGGCAGGCTCGGAACCTAATTTTGGTTTTAGAGATATTTCTGAATCAGATCAATTGGGATTAACCGGTTTTACAGTAAATGCCTGGGGTGCTGTAGATCCTAAAGAAGATTAAATAATATGGTCGTGGTTAACTAAACCGGAAATAGATCCGAATCAAGAATTTCTAAAAACAGCAGGTGATAATATTTTTGCTTTTTCAACCGGACCAATGGTTTTGGAAAAGGGTGAATCACAAAGATTTTCAATGGTTATTCTTTTAGGGGAAGATTTGAATGATCTTTTACTAAATGCAATAACGTCTGTAAGGATATTAGAAGCAGATTATCAATTTGCACAACCACCGGATAAACCCATTGTTACTGCAGTTCCCGGAGATGGCAAAGTTACATTATTCTGGGATGCAAAATCGGAAGAATCTATTGATCCTTTAACAGGTGAAAAAGATTTTGAAGGATATAAAATTTACAGAAGTAGAGATTTTAATTTTTCTGATGTTTATACCATAACCGATGCAAATGGTAATCCGTTTTTGGGTCAGGCATTATTTGATGTAAACACTGGTTTACCGGCTCAATTTGATCTGGATAATGAATATTCCGGACTCTCTGCTGTAGAATATGCCGGAAGAGGAATTAAATATGATTTAGGCGATAATACGGGTCTTGTTCATGAATATGTTGATTCTACTGTGCAAAATGGAGTTCAATATTATTATGCAGTTGTTGCTTATGATAGAGGTACCGAAGATTTACCACCAACAGAAACACAATCAGTAATACAACAAGATCCAACTACGGGAGAATTGATTTATGACGTAAATACTTTGTCTGTAATTCCAGGACCATTTAGTATTGGTATTGATTCGGCACAAGCAGGAATTGGGGGGAAACCAACAGTTATCAGTGGAAATGCTACCGGGGATATCAGACTTCAAATTATTGATGATTTAGCTGTTGATGATAAAACTTATAAAGTAAGTTTTGATAGTTCTAACACTTATAATATATTGGATTCAACAGGTGTGACGTATGATTTTAAATCGAAAGGTAAAGTTTTAGTTGCGTTAAGACATAAAAATATTGTTGAAGAAAGCATAGTTGTAAAAACAATGGATAATACGGTTGTTCCCAAAAGCGATTATGTAGTTAATAGTTTAAGGGGACAAATTGCTGGAGTAACAGATGAAAGCTTACCTATTGGCGAAACATTTAATATAAGTTACAGGTATTATCCTGTTTATATGAGCACTTTAGTCAATCAAGAAGACGGAAATGAGGTTTTTGACGGAGTTAGAGTCTTTGTTCAGGAAGATGAATTGGAAATTAACGAAGAGCAATCAAGGTTTATTACCAACAATGCGATTTCCGTTATTGATGAAACTGTTTTTCCACCTGTTTTAGGGGGTACTAAAATAAAGTTGCGTGCTGATTGGGAACTGAGATGGAACGGATCGGATACATTAGTTGGTGGTGCTTGGGCTAATCCTGATACATTACAGACATTACTTGGTGATGTAATTGCTCCGTTTAGCATTTGGTACATTGAAGAAAAAGCTCCAGATTATTATTTTGAAGAAGAAGCATCTTTTGTACTTTACGAGCCGAATCCTGAAACACAAAATAATGGTCAATGGGATTGGGGTGAAGGTATTATTTTCCAACCTCAAGGAGCCAATGATCCTACGGTTTCTTATCAATTAACATTAAATTTAGATACAACAGTTACTAATAAGGTATTACCTCAGGCTGGTGATATTTTTAGATTGGTAACAAACAAACCTTTTGAAAAAGGTGATGCATATGTTTTTGAAACTCAAAAAGCAGAATTTAAAACGTCGAATGTTAATAAAAGTTTAGATAATATCTATGTTGTTCCAAATCCGTATGTAGCTTACAGCAGTTCTGAAAATCCGGGTAGAACCCAGATCAAAAGAGGTGAGCGAGAATTACAATTCCGTAATTTACCACCTGTTTGTACTATAAGGATTTATACATTGACAGGTGAACTTGTTGATACTATTCATAAAGATGATAACGGAAGTATTGCATATTGGAATCTTCTTAGTACAGAAGGTATGAGAATTTCATACGGTGTTTATATTTATCATGTTGATGTACCTGGTGTTGGAGATAAAATAGGAAGATTCGGAGTAATTAAGTAGCAAATAGTTACAAAAATTTTGAATAAATAAAACCGAACAAAAGTGATTTTGTTGGAGAAAAAAATGAAAAAAAATGTTCAGTATTTATTTCTTTTAATTGTATTCTTGAACTTGAATTTACTTACAGCTCAGACTGATATTGATATATCAAGAGTAGGTACTACTGCTGCAGCGGTGCTTAAAATAGCTCCCGGTGCACGTGCATTAGGACTAGGTAGTGCTTATGTAGGAGTTAGTAACGACATCTATTCCACGTATTTCAATCCTGCAGGAATTACAAGATCAGAAGGTTATAGCCAAGTTGCATTTAATCATTCCAGTTGGCTGGCTGATGTTTCATACGATTATGCAGCAGGTTCTGTTAATATTGATGGATTAGGAACTTTATTTGCAACTTTTACTTCTTTAAGAGTTCCGGAAGATGAAGTTAGAACAATTGAATACCCTGAAGGGGATGGAAGAACCTGGGATGCAAATTCTTTGGTGATTGGTGTTGGATATGCAAGAAGTTTAACAGATAGATTTTCTATAGGATTTCATGTAAAATATATTCAAGAGTCTATTTGGAACTCAAGTGCATCTTCAGTTGCTTTGGATGTTGGAACTTATTACATCACTCCATTTAATGATTTGGTAATTGGAGCCAGTGTTTCAAATTTTGGTACTAAAATGCAATTAACAGGTAGAGATTTACAAATAAATACCGATCCAAATAATTCACCTAATTCTGGGCCAAATAATATTCCTGCTGATTATCTTACCGAGAAAAATGATTTACCCTTAAATTTTAGAGTTGGTCTAGCTATGGATGTTGTAAATACAAGATATTTTAAACTTACTGCTGCTGTAGATGCCGTTCATCCAAATGATAATAAAGAATATGTAAATTCAGGTCTTGAATTTTCTTATAACGAAATGATTTTCTTACGAGGTGGTTATAAAGCTCTGTTTTTACCTAATAGTGAGCAAGGTTTAACTCTTGGTATGGGAATTAATTATAATCTAACTCCGGAATTAAAATTTACATTTAACTATGCTTATGGTGATTACGGTAGATTAGACAGTATACAATATTTTGATATTGGTTTAATATTTTAAGACTTTGTTAAATCCCTACTGTAAAGTAGGGATTTTTTTATTTTATGTAAATATAGAAGCATTTCTTTTCTTTTACTTGTTTATCAAAAAAAACAATATTCAAAAAACTTAGATTAATACTAATGTTAAACTAACCATTGAGTTTTAACTTAATTGAAAAAAACAATATTAGATATAAATAAAAAACTACTAAAACACTTTGGTAAACCTCCCAGGGCAGCAAAACTTCCTGATCCACTTGATATGTTAATTGGTACAATTCTTTCTCAAAATACAAATGATCAAAATTCATACAAAGCATATAAAAATCTCAAAAATAGATTTAAAACTTGGGAAGAAGTACATAAAGCAAGAAGAGTTACAATTGAAAAAGAAATAAAAATTGCCGGATTAGGATTTCAGAAATCAACGGCAATTAAAAATGTATTGAAATAACTTGCTCAAAAAAATGAAAATTTTACTCTTAATAAAATTATTGAAGAAGATAACGAATCTGCACTAAATTATTTAACTAATTTTAAGGGGGTTGGAGTTAAAACAGCCAGTTGCGTACTTCTTTTTTCTTTGGATAGAGATATTTGTCCTGTTGATACACACTTACATAGAACATTGAATAGAATTGGTTTGGTAAAAGCTAAAAGTCCGGATAAAACTTTTTTTGCAATAAACAAAAATTTTCCTAAAAGTATTGCTCATAGTTTTCATACAAATTTAATAAGATTAGGCAGAGAAATTTGCACTCCAAAAAATTATAAATGCGGAATTTGTCCGGTTGAGAATATTTGTAAATTTTCTGACAAGAATCTTAATAATAATTTTATTTCTGAGAACAGACCTTTCATGCTGTTAGACAATATATAACAGATTAACATACCTTTTCATCTAATTTTTTTTGATAATTAAGTTCAGTATATTTATACAATGTAATGTTTTAAAAATTCGGATAAAATAATGATGAAAAAGTACGAAATTGCAATATTGGGTGGTGGACCCGGAGGGTATGTTGCTGCAATTAAAGCTGCTCAACTCGGATTCAAGACTTGCGTAATTGAAAAAGATAATCTTGGCGGAATTTGTCTTAATTGGGGCTGTATACCAACAAAAGCTTTATTAAAAAGTGCGGAAGTTTATGACCTGGTTAAAAATAAATCAAAGGATTTTGGTATAAGTGTAGAAAATGTAAGTTTTGATTTTGATAAAATTATTAAAAGAAGTAGAAATGTATCAAAAAAAGTTACTAAAGGTGTAGAATTTTTGATGCGTAAAAATAAAATTGAAAGATTTAAAGGGTTTGGAAAACTTATATCAAAAAATGAAATAGAAATAACCGATAGTGACGGAAAAATAAATGATAAAATTTTTGCCGAAAAAATAATAATTGCTACCGGAGCAAGACCAAAACTTATTCCTTCAATTCCGGTTGACCATAAACACATTATAACAAGTTCCGAAGCGATGACACTTAAAGAGATTCCTAAAGAAATGATTGTAATAGGTGCCGGATCCATTGGGGTTGAGTTTGCTTATTTCTATTCTGTTCTTGGTGTTAAAGTTACAATTATTGAAATGCTGGATAATATTTTACCGATTGAAGACAAAGAATCTTCGGATGCATTGAAAAGTAATTTTACAAAGAGGGGAATAAAAATTTTAACCAACACACTTGTTGAAAAGGCTGAAGCAAAGAAAAATATTGTTGAAGTTACAGTTAAAGTTGACGGTAAAACAGAAAAATTAACTGCTGATATTGTTCTTAATGCAATTGGGGTTACCGGAAATGTTGAAGGATTTGGTTTAGAAGAACTTGGAGTTGAACTTTATAAAAATCATATAAAAGTTAATAAAGAAACATACCAAACAAATATTGATAATATTTTTGCAATTGGTGATGTAATAGGTCCGCCATGGTTAGCGCATGTTGCTTCCGAAGAAGGAATAAAATGTGTCGAAAATATAAAAGGTATTCATACACCTCCAATCGATTATAACTCAATTCCGGGTTGCACATATTCGCAGCCGCAAGTTGCTTCAATAGGATTAACAGAAGCAAAAGCAATTGAGGAAGGATATAAAATAAAAGTAGGTAAATTTCCTTTCTCAGCAAGTGGTAAATCTGCTGCAATTGGAGAAAGAGAAGGTTTTGTAAAAATTATTTTTGATGAAAAATACGGCGAACTTTTGGGTGTTCATATTGTAGGTTCGGAAGAAACCGAATTACTTTCTGAAATTGGCATTGCCAAATCATTGGAGGCAGATTACGAGGCTATAGTTAATACAATTCATGCTCATCCTACATTATCGGAATCGATTATGGAGGCTGCTGCTAATGCCTATGACGAATCAATACATATCTAATACTTTTAAAATTAAAAATATGATTAGAAAGTTAAATGTTTGCGATTTAGGACTAATTGAATACCAAAAAGCATGGGATATTCAAAAAGAATTTCATAGGAAAAGAACACTTGGAGAAATTGATGATATTTTGTTTCTTTGCGAACATCCCCATACGTATACATTAGGAAAAGTTGCTAATGAAGAAAATTTATTGTTAAATAAAAGTGAATTGCAAAAAAAGGGAATTTCGGTTTTTGAGATTGATAGGGGAGGAGATATAACTTATCATGGTCCTGGACAAATTGTTGGTTATGCAATTCTAAATTTAACTGATTGGAAAAAGGACACTCATCTTTATTTAAGAACTTTGGAAGAAGTAATAATTCAAACTTGCACAAATTATGGAATTGAATCGGGAAGGAATGAAAAGTATACCGGTGTTTGGATTAAAAACAGAAAAATATGTGCTATCGGAATTAAAGTAAGCCGGTGGATAACAATGCATGGTTTTGCATTTAATGTTAATACAGATCTTAATTTATATAATGGTATTATTCCGTGCGGAATAAGTGATAAAGAAGTTACCAGTTTGGAAAAAGAACTAAATAAGGAATTAGAAATTGATTTGGTTAAAGAAAATGTAATCAAGAATTTTCTAAAAATTTTCGAATATAATGTAACTAAAAAAGTTAATCTGAATGAAATAGAGAAGGATCTAAATCGAGTAATTTAAAAAATTGTCATTGCGAATCCAACGTTTTGTGTTGGATGTGGCAATCTGTTGAATATTATAGTTCCCCTAAATGGTTCTTGTAATATTTTTGTTTTCTTAAGTTACATTTAGAATTACTTGATTTAGCTAAGAATTAAAATAATGCAAAGGGAAAAAATGAGTAAGAAAAATGTTGAAATTATAAAAACTCAAAACAAAGATAATGGAAAGAGTAAAATCAAGCCCTTAATTTATGGTAATCTTGGCGGGTGTACTAAAGAAGAATTGATGAGAATATTAAGATTAATGTACACTTCCAGGGCAATGGATAAAAAGGTGATGAATTTACTTAAGCAAGGTAAATCTTATTTTCATTTACCTTCTGCCGGACACGAAGCTACTCAAATTGCTTTTGGCAGAGCTATGAAAGCCGGGCACGATTGGGCTTTCCCCTATTATAGAGATATGGCATTTTTATTAGGATTGGGAACAAAAATTGAAGATATATTTCTTCACCAACTTGCAAAAGCAGATGATCCTATGTCTGGTGGTAGACAAATGCCATGTCATTGGGGACATAAAGAATTAAATATTCCGGCACAATCAAGTCCAACGGGCACACAATTTTTACAAGCTGTCGGTACTGCAATGTCGAACAAAAAATCCGGTTTAGATGCGGTAACCTACGTTAGTAGTGGTGAAGGAACTACAAGTGAGGGTGAATTTCATGAAGCAATTAATTGGGCTAGCAGAGATAAAATACCTGTTGTTTTTGTAATACAAAATAATAAATGGGCAATATCTGTTCCGGTTGAAAATCAGACTGCCGGTAAGAATGCATCAATTGCTGCAATGATGAGTGGATATGAGAATCTACTTAGATTTTCTGTTGATGGTACCAATTATTTTACAATGAAAGAGACTGCTAAAAATGCTTTTGATTATGCTCGATCCGGAAACGGACCGGTTTTAGTTGAAGCGCATACAATTAGATTGCTTTCTCATTCTACTTCCGATGATCAAGCAAAATATAGGTCAAAAGAATCACTTGCAAATGATTTGGCAAACGACCCGTTAGAAAAATTCACAAATTTGCTAATGGAAGAAAACGTTATTACCAAAGAAGCTTATGAAGAGTTTAAGTTAGAAATTAATAATCATATAAATGAAGCTGCCGATTGGGCTTTAGCAAAGCCTGATCCGGAACCAAGTACAGTAACAAAATATGTTTTCGATGAGAGTAAAAAGAAAGATAAATTAAAGTACCACAAAAGTAAATCGGAAGGAATACCGGTTGTTATGGTGGATGCTATCAATCATGCTTTACGCGAAGAGATGGAACGAAACGATAAGATTTATGTTTTTGGTGAAGATGTTGCAGATGGAAAGGGTGGAGTATTTACCGCAACAAAAGGTTTATCAACAAAATTTGGTAATGAAAGAGTTTTTAATTCACCTCTTGCTGAAGCAAGTATAGCAGGAGTTGCAATAGGTATGGCTCTTACCGGTAAGAAACCTTGTGTGGAAATTCAATTTGGTGATTATATTTGGCCTGCATTTATGCAGATTAGAGATGAACTTGTAATGATGCGTTATAGATCAAATAATAAATTTGAAGCTCCCGTAGTAATCAGAGTTGCAGTTGGCGGTTATATAAACGGAGGTTTATATCATAGTCAGAATATTGAAGGATTTTTCGCTCATATGCCGGGACTTTTAATTGCTTATCCTTCTAATGCTGCAGATGCAAAAGGGCTGTTAAAAACTGCTCTCAGACTAAATGATCCGGTACTATTTTTAGAACATAAAGGTTTATACCGCCAGAGTTATGCAACCAGGCCTGAACCTGATGCGGATTATTTACTTCCGTTTGGAGAAGCAAATATTACCAGACAAGGTGATGATGTTACGGTTGTTACTTACGGAGCAATGGTTCATGAAACGGAATTTGCCGCTAAAAAGTTAATTGAAGAAGGATATTCAATTGAAATTATAGACATAAGAACTATATCTCCTTTAGATATGGAGACAATTACTGCTTCCGTTAAAAAAACCGGTAAAGTAATTGTTATACATGAAGATAGTTTAACAGCGGGTTTCGGTGCTGAAATAGCAGCAAGAATTTCTGATACTTGCTTTGAGTATTTGGATGGACCGGTAAAAAGATTTGGAGCACTTGATACACCAATTGCATTTCATCCAAAGTTGGAAAGAAGTATTCTTACAACAAGAAATTCAATTTATGAAAAATTAAAAGAATTATTAAATTATTAGTTTTATATATACTAGACAAAATGATTTTCAAAAATTAAATATTGTCATTTCGAATCCCGATGTCCGTTAGCTAACGGATTTATCGGGATGAGAAATCTCATAAGCCCTATGATTTGGAGATTTTTTAATCACATAAAAAGCAAGCTCATTTCGAAATGACAAATTTTATAATTTTTTGTGAACACTACGGTTAAAGGTTTTAGAAATTTGGAGACTAAATGAAAGTAGAAATTATTATGCCTAAAATGGGCGAAAGTATTAATGAAGGTACAATTATTAAATGGTACAAAAAAGTCGGAGACGAAGTAAAAAAAGATGAAATAATTTATGAGATAAGTACAGATAAAGTTGATACTGAAATTCCGTCACCTGCTGATGGTGTA
>JAJRZB010000327.1 GCA_024275455.1 Bacteroidota bacterium
CACCGGAAGGATATACTTTAAGATTTTTACCGTTTAACTTAACCGTGCTGCCCGGCAAGGTATTTGCCGCCAATCTATATTTAGATAAAGAAGTAGTAACAAGTGGTTTTTCCGGTACAACTATTGAAATATAGTTTTTTTCTGTCCCAGAATTGTAATTGAGGAAATAAGAATAAAAATACTTACAAAGAATACATTTTTTTTGAGAAAGTGTCCACCAGCTTACCTTTTATAATGTCAAATAATATTGAAATATACTAAATTGCATACTTAATTTTTTAAGATAAATGAAACAAAGGCAGAAAAATAAATGAACATCGGAATTAAAAAGTTTTTTAACGGAATAGAACCCAAAAGTGTATTGAAGTACAGCGAATTTGTTGAATTATCGGCAAATACAATAACTAATACAAATGAAAAAGATTTAGATGAATTAGGGAAAAAATATTTGGAGTACAAAAAAATCAATTTGCAGAGAACCAATAGAATACAAAAAAACTATAAGCCTAAACAAGATTTAATTGATTTGGTGCAGAGAATTGATAAACCTCAATACTGGCTTGCAATTACGGAAGATTGGTGCGGTGATTCTGCACAGAATTTGCCTTATATTGTTAAGTATGTTGAGCAAAATGAGAATATAGATTTTAAAGTAATTTTGAGAGATGACAATTTAGAAGCTATCGACCTTTATTTTGAAGATGGCAATCCGAGGAGTATACCCAAAATAGTAGCTTTTGACCAAAATGGGAATGAGTTATTTGTTTGGGGACCAAGACCCAAAGTTGCTCAAAATTTAGTTTCCAAATTAAAAGCCGAAGGTTATTCGAGAGAAGAGTTTAATATAGAATTACATCTTTGGTACGGCAGAAATAGAGGAAAGGAATTAGAGAAAGAATTAATCACTTTATTTTCACAAATGAAAAATATCTAACGAAGTATAATAGAGACAAAAGAAGCCCTACTTTTTAAAGAAGTCGGGTTTCTATACGGTTTCCGTAATAACTATTCCAAAATAAAAGGAACATTTATTTTAATAACAGAATCCACTTCCTTGCCATCAACTTTTGCCGGATTAAACTGAGTTTTAATAACAGCCGATTGTGCAGCTTCATCACAACCATAGCCTATTCCTTTAACAACTTTCGATGAAGTTACAAAACCAAACTCATCAACTGTAACTTCTAATAGAACATCCCCGCTAATTTTGTTTCTTTTAGCCTGAGGCGGGTATCTAAGTTTTTTAAGCAGCTCAGTTATTCCGCCTATCGGTTCAGGACACTTATCCAAATCACAAGAAATGAATCTTGTAGTTTTTAAATTAGTGTTGTCCTTCCCCTGTCCCTTTTTTAAATTACCCTCAAATGATTTTTTTGATGCTATATAATTATTTGGCTCTTTCGGCTCTTTAATTTTAAAATTAAGTTTAAATGTAACATCTGTTGCTACTATTCCTCCGTTTAACTCACCGGGAATGAATTTAGTTTTTTTAACAGCCTCAACAGCAGCTTCATCACAACCTAATCCAAGTCCCTTAATTACTTTTACACTCTCCGGAATACCTCTTTGATTAATTTTTGCTGTAATCAGTACAGAACCTTCTAACCTGTATTGTCTTGCCAATGCCGGATAAATAATATTAGACTCAATTTCTTCAAGTCCGCCAATAGGTTCCGGACAAATATCAATTTCACATAAGAAATCATTATTATCAAAATTTCTTTTCTTTTTGCCGGCTTCATAAGCTTTCAAAGGCGGGATATAATTTGAATCGTAATCTATTTTTTTTTGACTAATAAGTTTTCCCATGTCATATTCCAATACCTCTTTTAATCCGCCGTTCTCATAATAACTTTTGGAAATTCCGTTTAAAATACCATTGCTAATATTAACTTCCTTTTTAACCAAACCACTTTTATAAAATTCTCTAGACACCCCGTTTAATTTACCGTTTGAATAATTTTTCTCCGATCTTTTATTCCCGTTTTCATAATACCAGATTGCTTTCCCCTCTAAAATATCATCTACAAAAGAAGTTCTCGATTCCACTTTCCCGGATAAATAATATGTTTTAACAGTACCATTTTGGCCCAATAATAACAACGGAAATACAAATACAACAATTAATAGTTTAATTTTTATCATAATATTTTTTATCTTTTAGAGATTTTAGTTATTAACTTAACATGAATAATTTAATTTATAAACTGAACAAAGAAAACCTTTTAAATGTTAATCAGACCAAAATTTAAAATACTTTTAATTCTTCTATTACTTATAACCGAATTTGTTCCAGCGCAAAACTACATTAATAGTAGTAGATTGAAAAGCAAATTTGTAATAAAGGAAAATAAAGATAGGTATTATAAAAATCTTGAGAATAATATTAAAATTACTTTCGGGAAAGATATATTAGAAAATATAAATGATTGGGAAGTTGCTCTAAAAAATGCCGAGTCAATTTTATTTAAGAATAAATTTGTAAAAAGTGCGTTAAAAAAATCATTATCGCTCCCGGTAGATAAATTCTTAAAATTACAAAGGACATCATTAGAAGCTGCGTATGCTCTATACGGAAACGGATTTAATATTTTAATAAATAACATTTGGGTAAAAACAAATGATAAAACATCTTATGCAATTTCGACAAATTATCTAATTAGTTCGAACTATAAAAATAGAGATAAAGCATTTTATTCAAATGATTTGAAACTGCGGTTTAAAAACTTTAATAACAGTAGTTTGTTAAGAAGCTTATATTTTGATCTAACTGTCACCACTAAAGAAAAGTTTGACCGGCAACCAAGTTTATCCGAATTATTAAATCACGTATTCCAAAAAGGAAAAACAATTGTTTATTCTTTTCATCGTAAAAACAGAAAATACCCGGGTATTACAATTATCAGAAAACCTGATGGAACTTTTGTAAAAAACAGCACCGGAGAGATTTTTAACATTCCTCAACTTGCGTTATCGTATTCAAATTTACCTGGTTATATTCCAAACGGAAACACACCGGAAGGAATTTATTCTATTATTGGCTGGTATATTTCGCCGACAGAAACAATTGGACCGACCCCAAATATCCTTGTTAGAAGTCCATTTGAAGTTACACCCGATATTTTTTTTCATGGTAATAATCAACATAAGATTTGGAATATCAATGATTATGAATCACTTTTACCAGATTCTTGGAAAAATTATTTCCCTATTTATCAATCCTACTATGCCGGAAAATCCGGAAGACGACTTATAATAATGCACGGTTCAACTGATGAGTTAAAATTTTTCGAAAACCAGCCTTATTTCCCTTTAACTCCAACTCGCGGTTGTCTTAGCTCAAAAGAAATTTGGGATGAACAAACCGGAAAGTGTTTAGAAAGTGACCAAGTAAAACTGATTAATGCATTTAAGTCAACCGGACAAAAAAAAGGCTTTTTGGTAGTTGTTGAAATTGATGATAAAAACGAACCGGTAACATCTGCCGAGATAAAAACTATATTAAATAAATAAACCCTCCATGATGAGAGGATTCACCAGAGAGGGTCTAGGGTTTAGGGGTATATTTAATATATAATCCAAAAATATATTTTTTTAAAAAATATATTTCTTTTCTTTTACAGATTTTTGTTTTAAAATTTAATTCATAATAATTTCTAAAGAACTCTATGAACATTCTTCAACTGGAAGAAAAACGTCAGCAGTTTATTAGTAACTTCAATATTGAAAAATGTATTGCAGCAAAATTGGTTCTATTCAACTTTTTTTTTAACGAAATTCTTTCAACAAATGATAAATCGATAATAGAATCTTTCCTTTCCGAATTTGAAGAACAATACATTTTAGATTTGTCAAATTTCAATCCTATCGGATTAGAGCCAAATTTTATTAATTCAATAATTGAAATATCCAAACGAATTTTAAATAGTAGAGTCTATTTAAGAAATAGAGAAAAATTAAGAAATGAAATAGTCCGAATTACTAAAAAACAAGAAGAAATTAA
>JAJRZB010000328.1 GCA_024275455.1 Bacteroidota bacterium
AGATGTTTGCTATTGTTAAATTTAATAGAACTTTTATAAATAATTATAATATTTTACTTGATTCTTAACACAGTTCATTCTGAATCCCAATGTTTTTATCCGGATGAAGAATCTCCATATTACTCAAAATCGAGATATTTCGCTCCGCTCAATATGCAAAATGATGTTTGCAATGGCTTCTATTCCTTCATTAACCTTCAATTGCTAAATTTACATCCTGTATCCAAATCAGTTTTCAATCACCCAAACTTTTCTTAATCACTCAATCTTTATTTTTATTTGTTGATAATTTTTTGTTATTTTATCCCGTAAACTTAACCGAGGTAAATAATGGAAAGAGATAGAGAATATTGTCACAATTTATTAAAAGAGTATACTAAAAGTGAAAGTCTGCTAAAACATGCTTATTCCGTTGAAGCTTGTGTAAGAGCATATGCTCAAAAATTTAATGAGGATACTGAGTTTTGGGGCAATATAGCACTACTTCATGATTTTGATTATGAAAAATATCCTTCCTTAGAAGATCACCCTTTTAAAGGGGAAGAAATACTTAAAAATCTTGGTTTTTCGGATGAATTTAGAAAAGCTATACTTTCTCATGCAGACCATACAAATGTACCGAGAGAATCTTTATTAGAAAAAACTCTTTTTGCCTGTGATGAAATTGCCGGGTTTATTACTGCAGTTACTTTGGTTAGACCTAGTAAAAAAATTGAAGAAGTGAAAGTTAAATCGGTTAAGAAAAAAATGAAGGATAAAGGGTTTTCCAGGGCAGTAAGTAGAGAAGATATAATTAAGGGGGCAGAAGAATTGGGAGTTCCACTTGACGAACATATACAATTTTGCATAGATGCAATGAAATCAGTTAGTGATAAACTCGGATTATAAGAAAGAATAAAAAAGTATTTATTATATTAAGATAGTATGAAAAATTAAAAATTATACGAAATGTTTTTCTGCTTTTCAGCAAGTAAAAATGTTAATTAAATCATATAAAAAATTGGTCAATTATTTGTTTTTGAACATTTTTATCTGTTTATAATGAAATAAATGAAACAACAAATAATACATTTTTGACTTGACAATTAAGTGTAAACTTATCTAATTTGTATTCCGATAATATTTTAGTAATAAAAAAGGAAAATTTTATAGAGTATTTGCTACTATTATTAACTTGAATTCTGATAACTATTTTAACTAAGTTTAAAAATATTAAACTAGTTAAATATGGAGATTAAATAGTGAGTAAATATTTTGTTATAGTTTTCCTATTTTTGTATTTAAACGTCTCTGCAAAGGATGATTACCGGATTATTTCTTCAACCCGAAATTCATTAATTGTGGAGTATACTCCTCGTTATCTTGACACTTCATTTGTAACTATAAACAGCATAAAATATTTAAATAGCAATATTTACAAAGGATTTCTTTTTTCAGAAGATGCCGGTTTTCCGCAAATTCCTAAGCGAATAATTAATATTGGTGTTCCAAGTGAATTTGGCAATACAATAAAAATAATTAGCTCCAAATATGAAGTTGTAAATGCTAAGCTTCTTCCGGTGCCGGTAATTAAAAAAGAAGGAGAGTTCTCGGAAAATCAATATTTGGAAAATGAAAATTACTCTCAATTTACAAATCCCGAATTAGTTACTTTCGGTGATTTCGGCTTAGTAAGAGATTTAAACGTTCAATCTATTAATATACATCCTGTTCAATTTTATCCGTTAAGCAATGAAGTTAAACTTTATTCCAAGATTGTATTTCAGGTTACTTTTAGTAAGAAATCTAATTTAAATGAATTAAAAAAATCGGATTTAACAAACAACATTGTAATAAATCAAAAAGTTGCTAATAAATGGGGAAGTGTAAATAAAATTTCTAAAAAATCAGCAGTTAAAAACTCTGTTCTTTCAGAAGGTGATTGGTTTAGATTCGAAGCTCCCGAAGAAGGAATTTATAAAATAGACAGAACATTTTTAGAAAGCTTGGGAATTAATGTAAATTTGGTAGATCCAAGAACAATTAAAATTTATAATAACGGAGGTTATATTTTATCTTGGACTCCAAGTGCAAATCGACCTTCGGATTTGGTTGAAAATGCGATTATTATTATTGGTGAAAGTGATGGAAAATTTGACGCTAACGACTATATCCTTTTTTACGGTCGAGGTGTGGATTTTTGGGAGTATAATAAAAATTTAGGTAAAATTACAAGAAACAAACATTTTTATTCCAAACAGAATTATTACTGGCTAACATTTGGAGGTATTCAGGGTAAGCGAATGGAAACACAGTCGAGTATTGATTCTCCTCCGGATCATATTCAAAACACGACCATTGCTTTTAAATTTAGGGATGAAGATAATCAAAATTTAATGGGTTCCGGTTTATTATATGTAGGGGATGATTACAGCAATGTAAGTAAGTCTAAAACTTATACTAATACTCTTAATAATCTTTTACCTGATAGTAGTATTAATTATACTTTTCAATTTGTCAACGGTTCCAGAACCAGGGCTTTATTAACAATTGATGAAAATAATAATAGAATTTTTAATGAATTATTAATTGGACCATCAACTACTTGGATTGATTACAGATACGGAGCGTTAACTAGAAAATTTATAAGTTTTAAGGGAACTCTTCCTGATAGCAGAAGTGTACTTAAGTTTACTTTTACTCCGCCTACAATTTCCGATAGAGGTCATTTGGATTTTTTTGAAATTCAATATTATCAAAACCTTTCTCCCACAGAAAACGAGTTGATATTTTTCTCGAAATTTTCAGACGGAATTACAGAATACCAAAGCGGTAGTTTTAGTGTTAGCAGTGATATAAAAGTTTTTAATATCTCAGATTTTTCAAATGTAAAGTTAGTTAATGCAGAAATAAATGCTGCGTCATTTAAGTTTAAGAGCATTGAGGATTCTGTTGTTTCAAAATATTATGCTTTACATGTTAATAAATATAAAGCTCCGGTGAATGGGAAAAAAATGTATAACTCAAATATCAGGGGAATTTCACCGGGAGCAAAGTATATTATTATTACCGATAAACAATTTAGCGAGCAAGTTGAGAGGTTAAAAAACTACAGAACTTCAGAAGCTAAATTAAAAGTTAGCACACAAGTAGTGTTTATGGATGAACTGCTTAATGAGTTCTCTTGCGGAATGCTTGATCCGACTGCAATTAGAGATTTTTTAATGTTTGCGTATCAAACTTGGGAAATTAAACCGGAATATGTTTTATTATTTGGTGACGGAGATTATGACTATTTTAATTTGGAAGGGAAAGGGCTAAATTTTATCCCGACTTTTCAAACAGTCGAATCGATGTATGAAATTAACTCTTATCCTTTTGATGATTTTTATTCTCGTATCTCGGGTGATGATAGGAGGGCTGATTTGGCAATTGGGCGTTTAAGTATAACTAACCAAGATGAAGCTGAACACATGGTTGATAAAATTATCACTTACGAAACGAAGCTGGATAAGGGTCTGTGGCGTAATAAAATTAGCTTACTTGCTGATGATGGTCTTGCCGGTTTTAAAAA
Source organism: Bacteroidota bacterium (assembly GCA_024275455.1). Taxonomy (GTDB): domain Bacteria; phylum Bacteroidota; class Ignavibacteria; order Ignavibacteriales; family Melioribacteraceae. The sequence goes on from JAJRZB010000328.1 coordinate 3,554, forward strand.
CGGAAGAGTAACCGATGACGGTTCTATTCATACAAGACAATCTGAAAGACTTTCATTTAACTATATTCCGGAAAACTTTCAAGAGAACAAAATTTATCTTTCTAATTACAAAACAATTAATACCGGATCTGGCAGGCGCAAACCCGATTGTAATGCTGCGATTATTGAAGCAATGAATAATGGTACTTTGTTGTTTAACTATATAGGACATGGTAACCCTGATGTTTGGGCACATGAAAGAGTTTTTGAAAGAAATGCTTCTATACCTCAGCTTAGAAATAAAGAGTATTTTTTCTTAACAGCAGCAACTTGCGATTTTGGAAAATATGATGACCCTAATTTACAAAGTGCTTCCGAAGAAATGATTTTGATGGAAGATGCAGGTATGATTGGAGGTTTAACCGCTGTTAGACCCGTTTTCTCTTCTGATAATGCGGCATTGAATGAAGTTTTCTATAGTCATATGTTAGGAGAAAGAGATAGTAATGGTTATGTGCTTCCAATCGGAAATGCTTATATGAAATTAAAGCAAATAAAAACAGGACGAAATGATGAAAAATTTCACTTGCTCTGTGATCCTTATTTAAGGTTAAATATACCGGAACTACCGGTTAAGATTACTTCGGTTAATAATAATGATTTAAGCAGACAAATAAATATTAAAGCTCTCAGCAAGGTAAATATTGCAGGCAAAGTTTTGACCACTGTTGGCTCCGATGGTTTTTTCAACGGTGAAGGAATTATTTCAGTTTTCGATTCAAAAAGAACAATTAGGTTGGAAGATATTAAATATAATATGGAAGACCAGGGCGGAGTAATTTTTAGAGGTAGAGTTAGTGTAAACAACGGTGAATTTGCTACAAGTTTTACTGTTCCTAAAGATATCTCATATGAAAACAGAAACGGTAAAATAGTGGCTTACTTTTTTAATGACGAAACTGACGGAGTTGGGTTTACTGATAGCATAATTGTTGGAGGAACAGATTCAACTAATTCCAATGATGGTAAGGGTCCTGAAATTGAAATACTTTTTGATGATGAAACTGAAAGTTCTTATTTGGTAAGTCCTAATTTTAAATTAAGAGTAAAACTATTTGATGAAACAGGATTAAACACAACCGGCTTAGGAATTGGGCATAAACTAGAAGCAATTCTTAACGATGATGAACAAAGCTCAATTGATTTAACAGATTTTTTTATTGGTGATCTAAATTCTGGAGGGACATCCGGAGAAATTAATTATAATTTTTCTTCATTAGAGCAGGGAGATTATAAAATAAAAATTAATGCTTGGGATGTTTATAATAATTTTGGTACCCAGGAAAATTATTTTACTGTTGTCTCGGAAGATAATTTGGTAGTGAGAGAAGTGTATAATTATCCCAATCCGTTTAGTTCGAATACCTATTTCACTTTTCAGCATAATCTAAATAATTTGATTGATGTAAAAATAAAAATTTATACCATTGCAGGCAGAGTAATAAAAACAATTGAAAGATCGGGCATTAGTGATAAGTTTGTTAAAATTGAATGGGACGGGAAAGATGAAGATAACAACAAAATTGCTAACGGCACTTATCTGTACAAACTAATACTAAAATCTGATGATGGAAAGTATAAAGAGAATATTCTTGGAAAAATGGCAGTTATTAGGTAAAATTAAACTTACCTTGTTTTAAAATTTTTATCATTTAGGAGGTAAAATAATATGAAAAAGATGTTAATAATATTGGCTTTTATTCCAATGTTATTATCTGTTAATACAGTAATAGCACAAGGGGAAGCGGCAGTTCCGTTTCTATTGCTTAATCCTGATTCAAGATTTGGCGGGATGGGAGAATCCGGAAGCGGACTTGCCGATAACTCATCCGCAATATTTTGGAATCCGGCAGGAATTGCATTTCTTGATGGTTCGGAAGTTAGTATAACCCACAGTAACTGGTTGCCACAGTTTCAGTTGAGTGATCTGTTTTATGATTATTTAACATATAGACAATACATTGAAGATATTGGAGGAAGTGTTACATCCAGTGTAACATTTATGAACTATGGTGAATTTATCAGGACAAGTGAAGCAGGTCCTCAAGAAATAGGAAAGTTTAGATCTTTTGATGCTGCTTTTACAGTGGGATATGCCACTAAACTACACCCTGATTGGGGATTAGGCTTAAACTTTAGAGTTATTCATAGTAGATTGTCAGACCAACCTACCGGCGGGGAAACCGGTTCAGGTGTTGCAACAACAGTAAGTTTTGATGTTGCCGGGATGTGGAGACCAGCAGATTTAAATATTCCTCTGCTTGGTAATATAGGGAACAAACTAAGTATTGGAATGAACCTAAGTAATATGGGTCCGGAAATTTATTATATCGATCAGGCTCAAGCAGATCCGATTCCAACTAACTTTAGGCTAGGCGTGGCTCTTAAGATTTTTGAAGATGAGTTTAATTCACTTACTTATACAATTGATATGAACAAGCTTTTGGTTGATAGGCTTGAATCATCAGTTGATAGCTCTGGACAGACAGTGTTCGCAAGCTCAAAACGAGACCCTTGGTATCAAGCAATAGTTACATCTTGGTTCGATGATGATTTTAAAACAGAACTGAGAGATTTGGTTACTACAATGGGATTCGAATATTGGTATGGTGATGAAGATTTCAAATTTGCACTTAGAACCGGATTCTTTTATGAAGACCCTTCATACGGAAACAGAAAGTTTTTAACAATTGGTGCTGGATTAAGGTATGATCTTTATGGCTTGGATTTTAGTTATATTACAACCGATGTTTTCAAAGATGGCAACCAACAGCCGCTTTCCGATACATTGAGATTTACACTTTCTATCGGCTGGGGAGCAACTCAATCTGACAAAGCTAAAGGATTTCCAAGAGGAATATAGTTAAGTATGTTTAAAAATATTGTTGCATTTATCTTATTTGGTTTGGGCAGTTTAACTGCCCAAAAATTTACTCCTAATCTTTACCATTCTAAATTAACTTCCGGTAACAATGCTAAGGTTCAATCTGATATTAAAATTTTAGCTGTTATGGTAGAATTCCAGCCGGATGAATTTGATTTAACAAAAGGTAATGGAAAATTCGGAACAATATATTCTAAGGATTATGGAACAACAATAATTGATCCTCTACCGCATGATATATTTTATTTCTCGGATCATCTGGAGTTTGCAAAAAATTATTATTCAAAAGTTTCCAACGGAAATGTAGATATTAGTTACACAATAATTCCAAACATTATTACTGTTTCTAAAGTGATGCGAGATTATTCTCCTTTATCCGGTGAATCATTTAAACCTTTAGCCGATTTTAGTAAAGAAGTTTGGGAACTTGCAGTACAGCAAAATTCAAATATTAATTTTTCTCAATATAATCTATTTGTAATCTTTCATGCAGGTGTTGGTAAAGATATTAGCACTAACGATTTATTGGGTGAAGCGAGGGATTTGCCGTCAATTTATTTAGGACTTAACGCTTTAAAGGAAATATACGGAGAAACATTTCAAGGTTTCCCGGGTAATAATGGAAGCTTAATAAATAGTACATTAATTCTTCCTGAAACTGAATCTCGTGAAGAAGCAGGTATCGGTGGAACAGTACTTTTGCAATTATCTATAAATGGCTTAATTGTTTCAAGTATTGCTAACCACATTGGGCTGCCCGATTTATTTGATTCGGAAACCGGAATTAGTGCTATTGGAAGATTCGGGTTGATGGACGGACAATCTTTATTTGCTTATGCCGGTTTATTTCCGCCTGAACCTTCTGCGTGGGAAAAAATATTTCTCGGTTGGGAACAACCGGTTGTTGTTAATACTAATTCTGAGAATATTGAAGTTACTGCAAAACAAATTGCTTCTGATACGGATGCGAACATAATTAAAATCCCGATTAACTCAACTGAATATTATTTAATTGAGAACAGACAGAGAGATGCTAATAATGATGGAATAGAGATAACTTACAAAGTTGGCGGACAACTAAAAACTATTAGGTTTTCTGAAGATTTGGATAATTTTAACAATGCTTTTGTCGATACTATCAGCGGAGTTGTACTTGATGTTGATGAATTTGATTGGGCAATACCGGGTAACGGAATTTTAATTTGGCACATTGATGAAAAAATTATTGATACCGGATTAGCTACAAATAAAATAAATGTTGGGGATAACAGGGGAGTAGATTTAGAAGAAGCCGATGGTATTCAAGATATAGGTGTTGAGTTCAGAACAATTTTCGGAGATATAGTTTTTGCCGAAGGAGACGAGTTTGATTTTTGGTACTCGGGCAATACCTCTGAACTTTATCAAAACAAATTTGGAATTTATACAAAACCAAATACCAACACTAATAGCGAAGCGAACAGTTTAATTACCATTTCTAACTTTTCAACTATTTCTAATAGGATGAGTTTTGATGTTAGTTTTGGAACGGATCTGATAACGGCAGTAAACACTTTTGGACCTGCTTTTTATTATCAATCTATAAACAATTATTTCCTTTTTGAAAATACAGACAATGAATTTGGACTTATAATTGATTCATCGAACTTTGTATATATTAACTTATTCACAAATGAAATAAAGACTCAACCTGGGTTATCGAATCAACTATTAAACACATTAACAAAAAATAATGAAAATTATTTTATTGGTATGTTTAATAGTATACTTAATATTGGATTTCTGGAGAATAACAACATCGAGATTAGAAGTATTGATGTTGGTGCTAATCCAAGTTCACAAATTATTTCTTCTTTGAACGGAGATAATATTGAAATAGTTGTTGGATTAGCAAATGGTCAAACTAAAAGATTTTCTTTTAACACTTTAACTAAATCTGATATAACTTTAGTTGAGACAAAAGATTTTTTTCAAACGCCTATTACTCAAATTGCTACAATTGAAAATACCGGTATAGCTGTTAGTAAAAATCAACTAAGCGATTTTCAAAATAATGAAAATACTTTTCAATCCGAGATTCTAAAAACAGTTCTTACTAAAAACGAAAATGGAAATATTATTTCAATTATACTAACAGATGATAATACTTTTCATGTTGTCAACAACGGACAAATTGAAAATGAGTTTTCGTTTAAGAGTTTAGATAAAATCAAGGATTTCTCTTTAGGTGATATTAAAAATGATGGTGAGAATTATATAGTTTTTAATCAAGGCAATCAAATTTATGCAATAAATTTAACCGGAAGTTTTGCAGATAATTTCCCTTATAGAAACAATACTATTACTAATTTTTTTGGTGCACCGTTAATAGCAGATTTAAATAACGATGGAATTAGTGATGTTATTTCTTCGTCAGTAGATGGAAATATCTTTGCTGTTTCAGGAGACAAAGGAAAAGTTATTGATGGTTTCCCAATATCAACCGGCGGTGATTTTTCCGGTTTGCAGTCAATTGTTAAAAGAGAAAATGATATGCTTCTTTCCTCGGTTACGAATAATAATGAGTTTTATTTTTGGAGTATAAAATCTAACGGTAAAGTTGAGTGGGGAAGTAAGTTCGGAAATAATCAAAATACTTCTTCATTGGGAAGTGCATCGGGAACAAATATTATTACATCCTTTTTCCCTAAAAATAGAACTTATAATTGGCCTAACCCTGTTTATGGTAATGAGACTTTTATTAGGACATTTGTTGCTGAAGATGCCGAAGTAAAGGTTACGATTTTTGATCTTGCCGGAGACCTGGTTGATGAGTTAAAATTCAATGCTGTTGGCGGACTTGATAACGAAATTGCTTGGAATGTAAGTCAAGTTCAAAGCGGTGCTTATTTGGCTCATATAGAAGTAAAATCCGGTAACAAAACCGAAAGTAAAATTATTAAAATAGCAGTTATTAAATAATCATTTATACCTATCGAACATTCATGAAAAAAATCCTATTTTTTATATTTTTGACTGTCATTAATTCTTTTCTATTAGCTCAGATAGATAATTCTGATCCCGATTATAATTGGTATACAATTAAGGGTGAACATGTTGATGTTCATTTTCATGAAGAGACCGAAAGATCTGCCAGAACAGTATTAAAGATTGCCGAGGAAGTTTGGGGACCAATTACAAGCCTTTACGGTTATGAACCGGATCGAGTTCATTTTGTAATTAAAGATATTGATGACTACTCGAACGGAGCTACATATTTCTTTGATAATAAAATTGAAATTTGGTCATCTGCTTTAGATTTTGATTTACGCGGTACTCATAATTGGCTGCGTAATGTTATTTCACATGAGTTTACACACATGGTTCAAATTCAAGCTGCAATGAAAATCGGCAGAACAATTCCGGCATTTTACCTTCAGTTTTTGAATTACGAAGATAAAAAACGTCCCGATATTCTTTACGGATTTCCCAATGTTATTGCTTCTTATCCTGTTGCAACAATTAATATGCCTGCATGGTTTGCAGAAGGTACTGCTCAATATATGAGGAAAGAATTTAATTATGATAATTGGGATTCTCATCGGGATATGATTTTAAGATCTTATGCATTAGATAATAAAATGCTTACTTGGAATGAGATGGGTGTGTTCGGTAAAACCAGTTTGGGTAATGAATCTGTTTATAATTCAGGTTTTGCTTTAACAAGATACCTTGCACAAAAATATGGTGAGGATAAACTTAGAGACATTACTTATAAGTTGGGTAAATTATCAAATTTTACAATTGATGCAGCATTTAAAGATGTACTCGGAAAAAACGGAGATCAGATTTATAATGAGTGGAGTAGTTTTCTAAAAGCTGATTACAAAAAAAGAATTGAACCAGTAAAAGAAAATCTAATTGAGGGCAAAGAAATAGTTGACAAAGGATTTGGAAATTTTTATCCCATTTATTCGAACGATGGAAAAAGTATTTACTTTATATCCAATTCCGGTAATGATTATTTAAGCCTGGCAGGAATTTTTAAATATGATTTTGATTCGAAAAAAACAACATCAATCAAATCCGGAATTCGTTCAACATTCAATTTTATAAAGGGTACAGATAAAATTGTTTATGCAAAATTAAGTACGGAAAATCCAAAATGGACTAACATTCACGATCTTTATGTTTATGATATTAAAACTGAGGAAGAAGAAAGATTAACTTCCGGTTTGCGTGCAAATAATCCTAATGTATCACACAATGGTAAAAGTATTGTTTTTGTTTTTCAGAAGGATGGAACTTCTAACTTGGGCATTGTTGATATTGATGGCAAAAATTTTAGAGCAATTACTTTTTACAGTATGGGAGAGCAAGTTTATAATCCCAAATTTACTCAAGATGATAAATCCATAATTTATGGTTACTCCTATCACAATGGAAGAGACATTGCAAAAGTAAATATTGATGGAAGTGAGAAAAAGTTTGTAATTAAAACAAATGCCGATGAAAGAAATGCCTTTGAAAATAAAGAAGGAAATATTGTTTTCAGTTCTGATAAAACCGGTATTTTTAATGTATATGAATTTAATCCTAAAGAAAATAAAACTACACAATTAACAAATGTTATTGGCGGAGCTTTTATGCCTGCTCAAAATTCAAATGGTAACATTTCTTATGCTGGTTATACATCTTCAGGTTATAAAATATTTGAGATTGATAAAACAGAACTAAAAAAAGTTGAACCGGATAAAAAATATGTAAAGGTTAATAATCCTCCTTTAGGTAAAGATAAAAAACTTGGTGATATAAGTGATGAACAATTTGCCCGTTTATCAAACTTTAATGATTATAAATTACCGGATGTTGAAAAAACAAATTACTCAAGTGCCTTTACCCGCTTAACGGTTCTACCTTTTATTCGTTATGATAATTACAATACATCCACCTCTTTTGTAGATAAACTAAAACCAGGAGTCTATCTAACTTCCAGCGATATGCTTAATAGGTATTCTCTTTTCGCAGGTGGCTCAATTAATACAAGAATGGAAAGGGACTTGTTTTTATCATTTGTTTATAGAAACAAAATTCCACTTTTATATTGGTTTGGGTTAAAGCCCGAAATAAATTTAGATGTATTTTCAGTAAGTAGAAAAGCTGATGTAGATATTGAGTTTGGAGCAGATCCAACTTTTGATCCACCAATTCCGGGCAAAATAGTTAATACAGACGTAACATACAATCTTTTTGAAGTTGACTTGGCATTGAAGCATAAAATATTTACACCAAAAAATAATTTAGAGTTTAGATTTATTTTTAGTCAATACTCTGCAACTCTTGGGAGTTTTATTTTCCCGAGTTCACAAGTGTTATACCCAAGCAGCAGTGACGATTATTTTATTGGAAGAAATCTTCAACTTACGTATCATTACTCTGATTATGCTCCAGCAGTTAATAGAGATATAAACCCGGTAGGAATGGAAATAGTAGCCAGATATAATTACGAGATGAATAAGTATAATCCGGATAGTGAATATGAAGTTGAAAACGGAGTGCTTGTTCCAATATACAAAAACTTTAATTTCCACCGTACTGAA
>JAJRZB010000026.1 GCA_024275455.1 Bacteroidota bacterium
TGAGGCAAAGGAAACAATACTCTCCTTTTTTCTCAAAACCGATTCAACATATTTTGTTACTTCATCTGTCTTTTTAAGATTGGTACCTTCCGGTAAATTTATATCAATCATAAATTGTGGTTTTTCTGCCTTTGGGAAAAAGCTCATCCCAATAAATGGAAAGAGACCTAAACTTAAAATAAAAATTAATATGGAAGCCGATAAAATTATTTTAGGATGCTCTAATGCATAATCCAACCTCTTCCGATATTTATTTTGGATTATTTTGTTCATCCATTTTCTCATTTTACTATCATGTTCCAAGGATGCAGATGTAAAGAAATTTTTTGATAGATACGGTGTTAATGTAATTGAAACCCAAAGTGATGCAACTAATGTAAAAACTACGGTGAGAGGCATACTTCTAATAAAGTCTCCCGTAATATCCTGCATAAGCATCATAGGTACAAATGCAAGAACCGTAGTTACAGTTGAACTAGTTACCGCCCAGGCAATTTGTTCAGTCCCTTTTATTGCAGCTTCGGTTTTTGAATACCCGAGTTTCATAAAGCGAGCGATATTTTCGGTAACTACAATTGCATTATCTACAAGCAAACCAAGTGCAATTACCAATCCGGTTATTGACATTTGCTGCAACCCGTACTTGCTTAAATCCAAAAATCCGATTCCTATTAAAATTGAAATCGGAATTACTACCATAACAATAATTGATGCTCTAAAACCTACAGCTAGAATTACTATTAAACCCACCAATAATAAACCTTGCAACAAGTTTATGAAAAAACCGTTCAATCTATGATCAACACTTTTAGATTGGTCAAATACAGTTTCTATTGAAATGGAATTTGGCAAACCGGATTTGAACTTCTCAATTCTATCTTTAAGTTCATCCATTATTGTAAAAATGTTTGTGCCGGATTTTTGAGTAACTGTTGCATAAATAGCTCTATGATTATTAAATCTTGCAATATACTTTTGGTCTTCATAAGAAAATTCAACATTCGCGATATCTTTAAGATAAACAATTTGGTCACTTCCAAGATTTATAATTGTATTCTTAATTTCATCTAAGTTATTGTAGGATCCACTTGTTTGTATACTGAATTCTTTATTTTCAATATCCAGTTTTCCCCCGGGAATATTAGCATTACTCATCTGGATTGCTCCGAGTATATGGGAAAGAGGAATGTTCATATTAGCCATTCGCTCCATATCTACAGTAACTTTAATTTCTTGATTAGGATATGCCCAAGTTTCAACGGTTTTTACTCCCGGAACTTTTTTTAATAAATCGTTTAATCTCTCTCCTTCTGATTCCAGGTCTTTATATTCTGCTTCGTCAGAGATAAGAGCTAATTGAAGAATCTTAACATCGTTTATTGTCCACCTAAGCATATCAACACTATATACTTCTTCAGGTAACTTATTTCTTATGCTGTTAACCTTTTGAACTACATCAGAATATTTTTCATCACCGTCACTCCCTGATAAAAATTCAATAGAAATAATTCCGAAACCACTTCTTGAATTACTTTTGATTTCTTTTATATTCTCCAGTTCATTAAGGACGTCTTCAATAGGTTTAGTTACCAGCTCTTCAACATCTGTTGGGTTAGCTCCCGGATATATTACAAAAATAGTGGTTCCAGCCGGGGATATTTGAGGGTCTTCAGAACGCGGCATTGTAATGAAGGAAACAATTCCCATAAGAACTAATATTATAATAATTATTGTTGAAAATTGATGATTCTCTATCGCAAATTTTGGTAGATTCATGATTATTCTTTAATATTTAATTTTTTATCTCATTATAATTGTCATCTCGATTCCGATGTTTTGCATCGGGAGAGATCTTGCATATCCTTTATATAGTTTGGAGATTTTTCAATTATTCCAA
>JAJRZB010000329.1 GCA_024275455.1 Bacteroidota bacterium
ATAAAATTGCTAAAATTGTAAAAAGTTTTGTTGTTTTAAGCATGCCTCCTCCTTTTTATTTGAGAAATTTATAATACTTTTAGGTATTATAGTCTTATATGCTGTCTTAAAATAATACTTTTTTCTCTCTTATTCAAAAGAATTTTATATTAAGAACAAGTTAATATTTGATTAACTATTATCATTTAACAAATTAAGTGCCAACTAAACAACTTAAGTTATCAGCTAACATACTTAGATTTTAGACTTTTATATTTATAGAAATAATGTTTGTGGTGAAAATCCACCAGATATGGTAAATTTTCACCACTTGAAAGGATGCTATTTATATAGATAATTTCTCTATTTCAAATTGCAACTCTTCAGTATTTTTATTCATTATATTTGCCGAGGAAGTGTTTGTATCTTTTGCTCCTTTTTTTACTAAGAATCTCAATAAAAATATTAACCCAATGAAGAAAAGAAAAGCAATAATTACTTGCCCGGTATGATTGTCAGTAATGAGTTCTGGCCAAAAGTACTTTTCGACCATTACCGTATTTTTTAAAAAAGCTTTATGTTCATCATATAAAAGTGCAAAAGGAAGATATCCTATAGCAAATCCCATAAAACCAACCCAAGTGTTTAAATATCCTAATCCTAGTCTCATATATGACCGGATTTCACAGCCAACAAGAAGAACAGCTCCTGCACCTAATAAGAAACCACCAATAGGAACACCGGCTGTCAGCTGATATTTAACACTACCACTAAAACCATGGTCATAACCCAAAATACCCCAAAACAAGATTATTCCACCTAAAGTAATAATCCAGGCAGCTGTTACACCTTGAATAGGTAATAAACCTTTGAACAATGTTTTAGTAATTCTTGGTAATCCCCACCTTGTAAATTTATCTTCATCCTTTTTTATCATAGCTCCTGCTTCAACAGAAACCAGAGCGCATTCTGTTCCAAAACCAGATTTAGCCATTCCAAAACCGGCTATAATTCCAGCAAATAAAGTTATAATAACGTAGAATATTCCCTTATGATCTATTCCTTTATTGAAAGAAACAATTTTTTCCCCTTTAACATGATTGAAGTACTCGGGAGAAAATAACCCTCCATAAACAGCTACACCAAAAAAGACTACTAAAAACAAAAGTCCAATCCAAAAAATTGGTCTTTTGGTAGGTTTATAATTCGGATCATAATTTACAGATTCTGATTTATCTCCCCTTTCATAAGCTGCTTTAGAATAAGAAAGAGTATTTTGATGTTTAAAGTTTTGAGCTAAGCCTAATTTTCCCATTAAAAAAAATGCACTTAATCCTCCCATAGTCATAAAGACAATAGCAACTAATGAGTGAATACTCATCATAGGAACACCGCCCAAAAGATGGTTTAAAGTACACCCACCTGCTAATCTTGTTCCATAGCTAAAAATAATTCCTCCGATAAAGGAAACAAGAAGCATTTTTTTTGAATATTTAACCCACGTTCTAGTATCCCCTTCAAGTTTTCCAGCTATCCAACCGCCAACCATCATACCAAAAATTATCCACCCTATTCCAGGTACAAAAGCACCACCACCATTTACAACATCTCCGGCTACCTCTTTTACATGACCATAAATTTGTGGATCGGCAAAACCAAACGTATTTGACAACCAAACTTCAACACCGCGAAACATTTTGCCTAAATCTGTAGTCACAGTCATTGGTTTAACTTTAGGGGTTTTACCAGATACCCATGCAGGCCACATAGTTCCAACAAAGTAGAATAATTGAGCAATACCAAAAACAACACCTGCCCAAACAAATGACCATTGCTTTGTGAGCAATTTCTTCATAACTCCTCCAATAAATAATTTTGAATGTTGGTTAAAATAGTTCAAATTATAATTTTGAAGAAATTACTAATTGTAATGTGATATAACTATAAGTTATAGTTTCTTTTGGAGAATGCCATAAATTTATTCGATAAATTTGAGGGAGTTTCTTTACAAGTTACAAATCTAAATGTACGTTTAAACTTTACGTTTTTAATTATAATTTTTTTCAACAGTCCTGAATTAAGTTCATTTTTAACAGCACAGTATGAAATAATGGCCATAACATTAGAATGGTGAAGATATGTTTTAATGCTTTCTGTTGAGCCAAGATGCATTATTATATTTAAATCCGTAAGAGTTATATCGAATTTGGAATGAAGAGTTTTTAGAATTACTTCTAATGTACCCGAGCCTTCTTCTCTCAAAACAAGGGGTGTTTTTATTAGCTCGGCTAATGTTATAGTATCTAATTTTGCTAAATTACTTTTTGCGCTTACAACCGGTAATAAAACATCATCTTTAAAATAGGAATACTTTAATCCTTTTTTTATATGGCTTCCTTCTACAATTCCTAAATCAATCTTATTATCTTGCAAAGACTTTTCTATAACTTCACTATTACCGTTCATTAAAGATATTTCTACTGCTGGATAAGCTTTCTTAAATTTTGATAACACAACAGGAATTACCCATTGAGCAATCGTAGTACTAGCACCAATTCTTAATTTACCTTTAAGTTCATTTTTCAATACACCAATTTCATATTCAATATCACTATAAATTTTAAATATTTTCTTTGTCTTATCAAAAAATATTTTACCTGCCCTTGTTAATTCAATTTTACTTCCTTTCCTAATAAAAACTCGTATTCACAAAGTTCTTTCAATTTCCATTATATGTTTTGTAACAGCAGGCTGAGAAATAAATAATTCTTTTGCGGCTTTACTAAAGCTTAAATTTTTCGCTACTGTGTAAAAAACTTCTAACCTGAAATCAAACATTATAACTATATATTATAAAATAAATATTGTTTTTTTGATGTAACAATTATAAGTATTTATACCCTGGTGCTCTTTACGCAATTTATCTTAGAATAGAAATTAATATTTATGAATACTGCCGCCAATAAATTCTCTTAAAACAGAATCTTTCGGGACAGGTGAATCATCTTCAACAGCTTCAATTGAACTTAACATTGCTCGCACTCTTGATGCTCTGGTAAATGCATCAATTTTTAAAGGGTCATCTTTAAATTTTGTTTCCCACTCTTCAAAATGTAAAAGCAGTTTCG
>JAJRZB010000330.1 GCA_024275455.1 Bacteroidota bacterium
ACCTCCGGTGCAACTTGACCAATACCAACAAATACGGAAGCTCCTATTTTCCACCAAACCGGCAATCTATATTCTGCTTGAACCGCCCATAAATCTTTATCAGTAAATTTTCCCAATGGGTATCCTCTCATCATTTGGTAGTTCCCCAGTTTTGGCATCATTTGAATCGGAACATCCCCAGCTGTATGGTTTAAAATTGCATTAAGAGCAAGAACTTGCCGTTTTACAAAGCTTATGTAATATCTTAAGTCAAGATCAAAACGGAAAAAATCTACGTCACTTCCAAAATATGTTCTATAAAAAAGTGCCTTAGATTCTATGTAATATCCTTTTGTAGGGAAAAACAAACTATCTCTATTTTCCAAAGCCATTTCAAGTCCTAAACTTGAAGTTACAACCCCCATTGAGCCTAATAGACCCAGTGTATCAATCATTCCACCTTTTTCGTAACTATGCAAGTCAAATTTTTAGTACCACATAAAAGGTCCCAGATAAAAATCTTTTTTTAGAGCAAACAGAAAATCCATTTTTACACGGTATTGATCATATGTAACATCCTCTTTCTGGGTCGGACCACCAATACCCCAAAATTCTTTAGGAGTTCTAAAAAATGCAGCATCCAAATCGTATCTATAATCATTTTTTCCGAAAAAGAAGTTTACCCGCGTACCAATTTGAATTTGCTTTTTTGTTGAATACGTTGCAAATCCGCCAATGATATTTGGGAACCTATCCGGATTTTCAGGTTCAGGATTGTTATAGTACAAAGCTGCTCCGCCGAGAGCATAACCGGTAGAAGGCAAATAAAACATTATTGGCACTGGAAAAAAGCCATCTTTGCCATATATTTTCTTTTCATCTACTTTAACTGTTTGTCCAAACAATTCAGCAAAAATGAAAAGAGTGAGAAAAAATAGTTTAACATTATATTTCATTACAAAGCTCCTAAAAAAGAGTTTTTATTGAATTTGATAATTATCTCAACAGTATTATATATCTTAAATTATTCAGCAGATAATTATACTACTTAATATCTTTTTATAGTTATCACTAACTAACATAAATAGGAAAATTTTTTATTTTTCTTTCATTTGTATTGCTTTAATTCCGAATAAAAGTGTTGCTGAAATTATTGATACTGCCCCTATTAGAACAAAAATTGGCGGTAATCCAAAATAAATTTCACCAAGTATTCCTAACGGCATAACAATGCCGAAAAGAGATAAATAAGAAATCACTTTTGCTGATTTAATTTCTATGGGTAATTTTAATAACAAATACCCAAAGACAATATTGAGTAACGCAAATAAATTTCCGTGCACATGAGCTAATCTTGCTTCAAAATGAGGATGAACTGCCGATCCGGCAATCCAAGCTTCTTTATCAGGTGCAAAATCTCGTGCATAAATTAGGTAAAATCCGTAAAGCATAAATCCCGCCATTGTAATCAGTCCAACCCCAATGTTCAGTTTACCAACTGCAGATTTCATTTGTCTTTTTCCTTTTTTTAAAAGATTAACTTACCAAAAGTGTTTGCAATACTATTTCCTTTCTCTTCCAAGGAAAAAGAAAAACCACTTAATTTCCATTCTAAAACAATCATTCTAATAAATCCAATTATTATTTTTGATAGTTCAACAGGGTCAACATCTTTAATTTTATTTTTGGTTTTAACTTCATTAATAATTTCAAAGATTAATTTTTGTCTATGCGAAAGTATCCTCATTAGTTTTTCTTTAAGTATTGAACTTTGCATAAATATATCTTCTGCAAAAATAACCGATGTCATATTCTTATTTTTTTCCAGAAACCGGAAATGAAAACAAATAAACTCATTTAGTTTTTCCTTTGGAGTTTTTTTCTTATTGATACTTTCACTTAAATGTTGTTCAAAATCACTAATCCGGCTTAAAATCCCCAGCACAATATCTTCTTTATTTAAAAAGTGTCTATAAATTGCCGGTTCACTAATCTTAACACGTTTTGCTAATTCTCTGATAGATAAAGACTCATATCCACCTTCATGAATAATATTAATTGCCTCATCAATTATAATTTTCTGTCTTTCTTCAGTTGTTAATCTTGCCATTTTAATTTTTCGCTTATGTTTGTTAACGCTCACTAACAAATATACGGTAAAAATTATATTTTGTCAAGTAAATTATTATTCTAATTTGAAACCGGTTGTCTAATTATTGTTTTCCACTTTTCAGGTGCTGCTCTGCGGATATCACTCAAATAAATTTCGTGGTGTTTACCTTTCAGCTTAAAACCATTTTCTTTAATAAAATTATGTGCCTTTTCAATCGTCGGCCCTTCTTCTGAAAACGGTCCGATGTGTAAAATTTGTGCGGACTTACCTTCATTAAATTTTTCGAATCTTATTTTCTTCAATGCCGGCAAGTTTTTCTTCGCTTTTATTTTTTCTATTGCCTCATCAACAATTTCTTGTGTTATAAATTCCGGCTGCATTATCATTACTGTCCATTTCCATTCATCTTTATTATCACTACTGAACTTTCTCATATCATCAACCCACCATAAACCTTCCAAAGGTAAAACTCCGTAATCAATTTGTTGTTCACCTTTCTTAATCATAAATTTAATTGTGTAAGAAAGACTGTACAAAGCTTCCACTGCATCGCTAAATTCTTTTGCAATATTCGGATCTCCCTTTCCGTCAATCATAAAAAAATTCATTTCCGGAACTTCAACAAATTCCACTTTTTTAGCAGAAGGTTTGTATAAATGTTTTAATTCTTTTTTGAAATCAATTTTTTTCATTTTATTCTTCCTAAATAAAAAACCTTCGAGGTTTTGAAGAAATATTTATCCGTGTAAAACAACCTGCTAAATTATATTTTTACAAAACACTATTGTAGTGTAAAACCTCGAAGGTTTAAGTTGCAGATTCATTTTGTTACTAATATCCTACTGCAATTAACTTTCAATCAATATCTGAATTTCAGTCAGATAATTATTAGGGTTGCCTTTAAAAATCATTCCCGGTCCTTTTAAGTATACCTCTCGAGACGGTAAAAGTGTTTTATGTTTTTCTTCATTTATGTAAGCAAATATTTTTTTGTATGATTCCGATAGATTTTCATACGGACCTTTATGAATAAGACTAACACATTTTCCCCCTTTAAGTTCTCTAACAGAAATACCTTCTGAATTTTTACCTTTTCTAACCGGAAAGCAAGGCTCAAAATCCGCATCATCTTCTTTGTATTCAGCATCATAATAGAGATTCATTGCCTTTCCGTTTATATGTCTGCCCAAAGATTTACCTAGTAACTTAAACCCTTCTCCAACGTCTTGATATTTCCCTTTCATTCTGTGACCGGCAATTAATATTGTTGGAATTTCTTTTTCTTCCACATCAAACTCTTGTTTGGTTTTCATAACACTCTCCTTTTCTTGCTTAATAATATTTTCAAGTGATTGGGAGATTTTCTTATATCGGTCAATTTTTGTATTAACTTCATTTAGTTTATTATAGATTTGTTCAATCATTTCAGATTCATCATTGTATTCATCCAGAATCTCTTTGATTTCTGCAAGAGTAAATTCGTGTTCCTTTAAAATTTTTATTGAGCGGGCTTTATCATAATTTATTTCGTTGTAATAACGATAGTTTGTAAATTCATCAATTTCCGAAGGAATAAGTATTCCTTTTTCATGATAAAGTCTTAATGATTTTATTGATAACGAAGTTATTTTGGAAAATTCACCTATACTAAATTTCATTTTTCTCCCTGTCGCGGCGTAGTTCCGTTTTTTTCAGAACGGAGACGGACATATATCATTTAATAGTTACTTTGCAACTGCCGGCTGATCTGCATTTCAAATATAAGCATTACCCTTAGGGTAGAGTCAAGCACAAAATTTATTATGCTTTCTTTCAATAACAAACGGATAAACTTTAAACGAATAATTTTCGTATTAACGAAAAATATTCGGACTACCACAATAATTTGTTTTCAATACAAATGTAAAATTCAATTTCCCTGATGGCATATTCTTTGCACAAATACTTACTAAACTAAACTCCTAAAATTTTGGAGGATAAATGAAAAAATTTATACAGTATGTTAAACTCACCGCAACATTATTTCTAATTATAGGATTATTTAGTGAAATTTTTGCAATTGGTTCACTTTTTTCTCGACCGCGTTTTAGCAGTGAAGAATATTCCAAAATGTGGATAAAGTCAATTAATGCTACAATTGACATTCAAGATCAAATTTCAGTAACACATATCGATCAAACTTTTTTTAACGAAATGAATCAATCTGTTGAATCAATATTTATCTTCCCTTTACCCGAAAATGCGATGATTACGGAATTAGTTTACTGGGTAAACGGAACGAGGTTTGTTGCTGAAATAAGAGAAAGGCAAGATGCAATAAATGCTTATAATGAGAAACTTAGACAATGGCTTGACCCGGCTTTATTAGAATATCTGGGCGATAATCTTTTCCGTCTGAGTATTGTTCCAATTAACCCGCTAAGTGAAGTACGAACAGAAATAACCTATGTAGAACCTCTGAAATATGACCTCGGTACGGTTAATTATAAGTTTCTATTAAATACGTTGGAGTTATCATCCAAACCATTGGAAACAGTATCTGTAAATATTAATGCTAAATCACAGTTTAATTATAAAAGATTTGATTCACCAACACATTCAAACTCCAGTGCAACAAGAATAGAAAAGTTAGCTGATAATCATTATAGTTTTTTCTATGGAGATGAAAACTTTTATCCCGACAAAGATTTAGTACTTGAATTTGAAACTATAAGAGATAATGTAAATTTTAATGTATTAACCTACACTCCCACACAGCAAGATTCAATGGGCGAAGATAGCTTTTTTTCACTTTGGATAATTCCCCCGGATTCATTAGATGATGAAGAAATAATTCCCAAAAATATTGTTTTTACCGCAGATATTTCATCCAGCATGGAGGGCGAACGGATCTCTCAAGTTAAAGAAGCATTAAATTATTTTCTCGATAAACTTAATCCGGCTGATAAGTTTAATATTGTAACATTCGGAACATTTACAGATAAATTTAAAGATGACCTTGTAAATGCTGATGAATTAACTATCGGTCAAGCAAGGGATTTTATTCTTCAAATGTATGCCCTCGGCTTAACAAATATTGATGATGCCCTAACTGTTTCACTTCAGCATAGTTTTTTGGATACAACATCAAATAATTTGATTTTCTTAACAGATGGTGAACCGACGTGGGGAGAAACAAATTTAGATTCAATAAAAAGTCATGTTCAACAAAATAATAAAAATGATGTAAGAATATTTTCATTCGGTGTTGGTGAAAGTATAAGTAAAACTTTACTTAATGATATCTCTACTGAAAACCATGGTTATGCTAAATTTATTACATCCGATGACAGTATTGCCTTAGTAGTAAATAATCACTTTACGAGAATATCTAAACCGGTACTCACTGATGTAGAAATTGATTTTGGAGGTTTAAATTCTTGGGATCAATACCCGAAAAATATTGGCGATTTATTTTGGGGAAGTCAGATTACACAATTAGGTCTTTACAATAACAGCGGTAATTTTGATGTAACCCTAAAAGGTAAAATTAGAGGTAATCCGGTTGAATATAAACAAACAATTAATTTTACAGACACATTAGGCGGACACAGATTTGTTCCGCGTCTTTGGGCAAAAACTAAAATTGATCATATACTAAACTTAATTAAAGTTTATGGAGAATCTGATGAATTGATAGATCAAATTATCGATTTGAGTTTGCGCTTTCAAATACTCACTCCTTATACGGCTTTTTATTCTGATCCCGATGTAACCAAAGTAGAAACAGATGAAAACAATATTCCTAATGAGTTTATTTTAGAGCAAAATTACCCTAACCCTTTTAATCCCGAAACAACTATTAATTACACAATACCGGAAAATAGAGGGACATCGCACATTATTTTAAAAATATATAATGCCTTGGGCGAAATAGTTAGAGTATTAGTTGATAAAGAAAAATCTCCCGGGAAATATAGTGTAATTTGGAATGGAAAAGATATGAAGGGGAAAGACGTACCAAGCGGGGTTTACTTCTATACTCTTAAAGTTGGTGATTTTTATCAGGTTAGAAAAATGGTGTTAATGAGATAAGAAAATATTTCCTACAAGTAGGTAGGACTTTTTTAAACAAAATATTTAAAAGCAAAATTAATTTTTACTAACGGCAAAATATCTTGAAGAGGTTATTATAAGTCCGGCTTCGCTTAAAAAACAGCTTCGCCGCGACAAGGAGGTAAAATGAAAAAATATTTTATATTGTTAATTTTAGTTCCGTATGTCGGAATCTTGAGTCAAAGTAAATCAGAGTTTGATATTAATGAAAGTCGCTTTTTAAAAGCCGGACTTAATAAAGTTCAGAATAATTATCAGGAATATAAGTTAATTAGCGAATACATGGAAGCGACAATGGTAAGTGGCGGCTATTTTACGGTAGGAACAAATAACGGAATTTCTGACAATAGGTTGGATAACAATTGCAGTATAACTTTCGGGCATCCTTATGCAATGACATCTCACCCGATTCTTTCTTTCGATGGAATTTGGCAAAGCTATGATGATTTCTTATTCGATAGTTCAGCAATACAAAGGAAAATTGATACACTTACCTACACAACAATTAAGAATGAATTAAAAATTGAATTTTCCATTATAATTACTGATGATAAACAAGGTATCAAATTCGTTCAAACAATTACTAATACCGATTCTATTTCTCACAGCTTAGGAGCTGGATTAATTTTTGATCCTTCGTTAGGAAAATTTGGAGATGGTTATGTAAGTCTGACAGAAGGATTTTTACAAACGGAAAAAGTTTTTTCCAAAACCGAAGTTCCTGAACAATTAACTTTATGGGAAAGAACGACTATGGCAAAAGGGCTTGGAATAGATTTAACGTTCGGCAGTAAACCGGAAAAAATCATAACATCTAATTGGAAAGATTTATACAATAATTTTGAACCGGATATCTTTATAAACCAGGGGAAAAAATTATACGATACTGATATAGCAATTTATTGGCAAAGTGAAAATCTTCAACCCTCAGAATCTATTACCAATGAAGCAACATTAACATTACTACAACCGGATTTCTCATCACAAGTATTTACAAGATGGGATTTACCCAGTTTAATTTCTATGGAAGATAATATAATATTTCCTAGAAATTTTGATACTTATTTAGAACTAAACAGTACAACCAATATATCAATTAATGATATTATCATAAGTATAGACAATCCATCAAGTTTACAACCTTCACTTTCCGAAGTTAATGTTTCAATTAACAGCAACAATCCACTTTTTCAAAAAATGCCGTTAAGATCTAAAATAATTTATGAAGATAAAATTGTTGATATAGGAATTACCATTAAAAAAGGAAGTGAAGTTTTAGACAAACTGCATAGAAATGTTTATATACCGGCAACAGCAGTTTCCGATACTGGTTTGATAGTAAACATTGATACGGTAAAATATTCTGATTTTCCTAAAGTTGAATTAATATTTGAAACAACAAATGAAACCAACGGATTTTTAATCACTTCTTTATCTTCCGAAAATATTTTTCTATACGAAAATGAAAGCAGAATCGAAGCCTTCTCAATGATGAAAGATACTTCCGGCGGAGTTTCGGAAGCTGATATAATATTTGTACTTGATGTTACAGGGAGTATGGGAAATGAAATTGACAATGTAAAAAACAATATAATTGAGTTCACAGATAGTTTAAGTTTAAGAGGTATTGACTATCGATTGGGAATGGTAACATTTTTAGATGAAATAGAAAATATTTATCCATTCACAAAAGATGCCCAATATTTTCAAAACTTAGTTTCACAGCAATATGCACATGGCGGAGGAGACGGTCCGGAAAATTCATTAGAAGCTTTAATGAAAGCAACTGAATTTGAGTTTATAACTAATGCTGCTAGAACTGTTATATGGATTACTGATGCCGATTATCATGAAAATGATAATGTAACAGGTTTAACTAAAAATGAAGTGATTAATGAACTACTTGCAAATGAAATTATTGTTCATGCTATAGGAAATGAAAGTTATAAGTCAAGCTTTTATGATCCAATAGTTATATCAACAGGCGGTAATTATTATAATATATACGGAAACTTTAGAGATATTCTTCTGGAAATATCAAGATTTAAAACAACCGGTAAATACTTAATTTCATTTCAATCACCAAATCAAAATCAAAGGACTAATCGAATTAAGCTGGAAGTCCATTACAATGTTTTAGGTGGAAATGCATACGTAGATTATTCACCGTCAGGCAATCCGGAAAAGGTAGCAAAACTTTCCTTTTTCCCAAATCCTTTTAATCCTCAAATCAATTTTGTTGTTAACAGAACAAATTATGTTAAAGGTGACTTAGTAATCTATAATTTGTTGGGAGAAAGAGTTAAAAAGTTTTCACTTAATCAGAATGGAGTTAATAACATAAGCTGGAATGCAAAAAATGAATTCGGATCTGCGATCGGTTCCGGATTTTATATTGTCCAGCTTTTATTAACGGATAAATCTCAAAAAGTTCACAGCGAAACAGCTAAAATACTTTATCTAAAATAATTCGGAGGAAAAACAGTGTTTCGTATAAAAAATTTAGTAATTGGAATTTTAATTTTATCTGCTCAATCATTTTTTTCAAACGGATTATTAATGCCAAAGAATATTGAGTACCCAAAAGATTTTCTAAGAAATACCG
Organism: Bacteroidota bacterium; assembly: GCA_024275455.1. Classification (GTDB taxonomy): domain Bacteria; phylum Bacteroidota; class Ignavibacteria; order Ignavibacteriales; family Melioribacteraceae. Next base: position 8,793 of record JAJRZB010000330.1, read on the forward strand.
TGACTAAAGTTACAGTTAACATAAACGGTGTTATAGCAGAAACAATAGTTTATCAAGAGTTTCTAAATGAATGGACGGATTCCGTTGATGCGGTTTACTCATTTCCACTTCCGCAAGATGCAAGGGCAACTAAATTTCTTTACTGGTTCGATAATAGTATATATCAAGCTGTTCTCAAAGTGAAAGAGCAGGCGGTTAACCCAGGCACAGGTGAAGGAGGTATTGCAGCACAAGTAAACAATTACATTGGTAGAAACGGAATTAAAATTTTTCTTAAAAAAATAGCTCCCGGAGAAGTTCAAAAAGTTAAACTTCATTATATAAGTTTAATGGATTACTATAAAGGTAAATGTTCATACGAGTTCCCATTAAATACCGAAGATTTTGTAAAATATCCACTTGATCATCTTCAGTTTTCATTTAATGTAAATTCTAATTCTCAAATTATTAATTATGATATTACAACGCATAATAACTTTAGAACTATAACTTCAAGTACAAATGAATTACAAATTAACTATGTTCAACCAAAAGCATATATAAATAAAAATCTTAAATTCTTTTACCAGATTGATCATAACTCTATGGATGTTGATTTTTATTCCGTAAACAATGATTCAACAGACGGACACTTTGCATTATTTGTTACACCTCAAATTAATGCCGAGCCAGATAGTGTTATTCCTAAACGTGTTTTTTTCTTATTATCAAACTCCGGAAGTATGTTCGGTTATAAACTATCGCAAAGTATTACTGCAATATCCAACTCTTTAGCTCAGCTAACAGATAAGGATTATTTTAATATTTTAACATATAATTCCTATGTGCAAACATGGAAAAGCACACCCGTTAAAGCCACTGGAAGTAATATTCAGGCTGCAACTGATTATTTAGCTACAATTACCAATTCGAGCGGCTCACAAATGGGTTTGGGAATTAAAGAGTGTTTAAATCAAATTGAAGATGATGCTTTTAGCAATTCCATACTAATATTTTCCGATGGTTATTCTCTTGTGGATCCGAAAGAAATTGAAAATCTCAATAATCATAATGCAGGTATCTTCACAATTACTATTGGTGAAAGAATAGATTATGCCCGTTTGGAAATGATTGCTTCACTTAATTACGGGTTTGTAACATATTTTACTCAAGAAGAAAATTTAAGCGAAAGTATGTTCAGAGTATTTGAACAAATTAGTCAGCCTATTTTAAAAAATGTCGGGATGGAATTTGGACAAGCTCATGTTAATCAAGTTCTTCCGTCAAAGGCACAATCAACTTATGCAGGTTCACAGTTCTTTATAACCGGAAGATATGAAACTCCCGGTGAATCCGGTTTAAGTATAGCAGGTACAAATGTTAACGGAACAACAGCTTATAATTTCAGATTAAATTTCAGCAATAAAACCGACACAAACAGTTTTGTTAAATCACTTGGGCAAAACAAACAATTGATGAACTTGAAAGAGAGATAGAAATTTACGGGGAAACACCAGAATTAAAAGACAGTCTGATTTCAGTTAGTTTGCAATATAATATAAGATGTCGTTATACGGTATATATTGCAGATTACGAGGATGCTGTTACAAATATAGAGACTGATGAGAAAAAAATACTCATTCCTAATTCATTCATAACAGGTAACTATCCAAATCCGTTTAACCCGACAACAAACATTCGTTTTTATCTTTCAGAAAATACATTGGGAAAAATAAAACTAATCAAAATATATAATGTGTTAGGACAATTAGTTGCTGTAATTGATATTACCGGATATAAACAAGGGTGGAATGAAGTTGTATTTAACGGTCAAGATATATATGGAAATACTTTGTCAAGCGGAATTTATTTTGTGCAGCTACAAGTAGGCAACAGTTTTTATAATTCAATAAAAATAAATTTGATAAAATAATTTTTATAAATAAAAAATTGCCAACTGAGTTTGTAAAAGAATAAAATGACACTTAGAAAAATTATGAACTAATAATTTTTCTAAGTGTTTTTTCTTTTAATTGTTCAAGAGTTTCATTATTTAACATGTGGTATGTTTCATCCCGGATATTTCCCCAAGAATCATGAACCGGACAAGGATTTTCATCTCCGCAATCGGGAAAACCGAGAACGCAAGTTTTAAAAACATCATAACCGTCAATAGCCTCAACAATTTCAATCAATTTAATTTGACTAGGTTTACGGGCTAAATAAAAACCGCCGTTTTTTCCCTTTTTAGAACCAATTATTCCGCTTTCGGTTAACGTCTGCAACATTTTAGAAACAAATTCTTTAGGTACTTTTAATTCTTTGGAAATTGCCGGGGCATTGTATATAAGCTTTTCCTTCTTTATAGAAAGAAAAAGAACAGCTTGAATAGCTAATTCACATTTTTTTGAAAAGAGAACAGTCATATCAGATATTATTTTCCGATTATAAATAATTTTGAACCAAAGTTAAGAGATTTTTTTTAAAATAAAAAGTTAGAAACGGATAAAAATTATTTTATAATTAATAATTATTTAGGTTTGGTTCCCTCTTTCCCTTCGGTGATATTGTTATAATACCTTGTGGTTGGGTATGCAAAATCAACATCTTGATGTTGCGCGAACTTTTCTAAAATATCTTCCCAAATTAATTCTTCGGTAGCCCTTCTTTTTCGTACATGAGATAAAAATCTAATTGTTAAAAGAATTCCGCTATCTTTAACTGTTGTATAAACTGTTGGAGTTAATGTTTTGTAAAATATCAAAAACTTCTTTGCAGCTTCTTTTATTTGACGCTCAGCCTCTTTATCCAAGTTAACCGCATGTTTATTTATAACTTCAAACAGTATTTTTTTGGCTTTTTTCCAATCACTTTCAAAAGTAACTAAAACCGGTATTTCGTGCCAGATGTATTCGAATCCGGCAGTATAATTTGCTTGATGAGTTTTAAATACAGTACCGTTAGGAATGTGAATAATTCTACCGGTACTTTGGTCAGCATCAACCCAATTGCCAATTTCAATTACCGAAAACTGAAATATTCTAACGTCAATTACATCTCCTATTACTCCGTTAACTTCAATTCTATCTCCAACACTAAATGGTTTTCTTATTAGAATAAAAACCCATCCGGCTAAGTTTACAAGTAAATCTTGAAATGCAATTGCAAGTCCGGCAGATAACAAACCAAAATAAGTTCCAATTGAATCAAATGCTCCGAACCAAGTTCTTATTAACAAAATAATTGTAAAAGTTACAACTATATATTTAATAATTTTCTTCCATTGGTAACGTATTTTAATATCATCAAATTTATCAATTAGTAAACGGATTATTAATCTCTGTAATAACCAACCGATAAATAGAATAATAAACGTTGAGAATAATTTTGTCTGTAAATTAGGAGCAACACCGAAATACTTTTCTATTAGTTCAGTCATTTTTGAATTTAATCGTTTATAAAAGTTTAGGAAGTGGGCTAAAGATAATTTGGATTCCTTAGCCCATTAAATTTGGTCGACAAAAAATCAATTAACATGTATTATCAGATCAATTCTTCTGTTTTGCGCTCTGCCTTCTTTTGTTTCATTATTAGCTATCGGTTTTGTTTCCCCGTAACCGATTGAAGAAATTTTAGTTCTTTCAATATCCATATTAGCTAATAGATATTGAGTAACTGCATCTGCCCTTTGTTGAGAAAGTTCAAGATTTTTTTCATCACTTCCAAATGAATCTGTATGCCCTTCCACTGCAATTCTACTATTTGGAAATTCTTTTATAGCTTTTTGCAATTTTGTAAGCAAACCGAAATTTTCCGGTTTAATATCTGACTTACCCACATCAAAAGTTAAACCAACAAGACGAATAATAATATCATTTTCTTCGCGTAATACTTTGGCTTCATCTCTGCTAAACAAACTTTCTACTGAGGCATATTTTTGTTTTATTTCATTCAGCTTTTCCATTTTGCTTGCCAGTTCAGATTTTTCAGCACTAACTCCGCTTAGTTCATCTTTTAGAATTTTAACTTCTCTTTCTAACGAAGCAATTTTTTCATTTAGTTTAACATTTCTATTTTTTAAGTTATTTACTTTTTCAATAATATTCTCAACTACCGGTGTTAAGCCATTATCAAAGCTCCGGTTAACATCAACTGTAGCTGCTATTTTGCCAATTTCTGCTTCAGAATTTAGGATAATATTTTCAAGTGTTTCTTCATTATCATCAAATTCTCTAATTATTTTATCTAAATAGA
>JAJRZB010000331.1 GCA_024275455.1 Bacteroidota bacterium
AATCAATTGGGAACTTTATTTAATGTCAATATTCCAAACAAAGGTGATTTTTTAGTAGATGAAAAATACCTTTTTGAAATAGGAGGGAAAAATAAAAGCTTTAAACAAATCAAAGATATAGAAAATTCTTTTGTGGTTGCCGATGATATAGAAATAGGATTTGGAAATAAAATTCCTCTTTGGTTGTTTGGTTTTTTATATTAATATAGCTAATTTATGAATTTTCGCATGCGAAAATTCATAAGGTTTGAAATAAACAGTGTTTGCTATAATTAATAAAATAATTTTCGCATGCGAAAAAATAAGGCACACAATGATTATAACCGTTGCACATTCAAAAGGTGGTGTAGGGAAAAGCTTATTGGCTTGGCATATTGCAATTGGGATGAAAATACCTATTGTCGATTTAGATTTTCAAAAAACATTAGTCTATACCAATAATCTTAGAAAAATAAATGGACATAAAGAACTTAAAATTATTCAACCTGAAACCCCTGAACTTTTTATAGAACTTATGGATTCTTGGGATGAAGATAAAAATATTATTATTGATGTTGGAGGATTTGATTCAAACCTAAATAGAGCTGCACTTTACATATCTGACCTCATAATTACTCCTGCTGTAGATAGAGTAACAGAGATGGCAGGATTACATAAATTTCATAATATAATTTTAGAACTTTCTGAAAAAATGGATACAAAAATAACAGCCAATGTCCTTTTAAATGATGTGAGTCCTAGTGCAAAAGATTTCTCAATTATAGAAGAGATGGTAGAGAGTTTAGAATATTTTGAACTAATGGAAAGCAAAATATCCCATCGTGCAGACTTTTATAAAACAATGGAAGAGGGAAAAGGTGTCACTGAGTTAAAAGATGGAAAAGCAAGAAAAGAGATAAAAAAACTTATTAAAGAGATAAAAAAGAGAGATCAATAATATGGCAAAACGAAAAATAGACGCAGCAAAACTTTTAGCTGCTGGAGAAGATGCTAATTTGCAAATTAAAAAATCTCAATTTTCGCATGCGAAAATTGAGAATGAATCATTTTTAGAAATAGATACTGATAAAATAATCAATAATCCTTTACAGCCTAGACTTGAAATTAAGGAAGAAGAGTTAAAAGATTTAATGACTTCAATTAAACTACATGGACTTATACAACCTATTTCAGTTATAAAAAGTAAAAATAATCAATATATTTTAAAAGCAGGACAAAGAAGATGGTTGGCTCATCAAAAACTTGGATTGAATAAAATCAAAGCCATTGTTGAAGATGAATTTGATATTAATTCTCTTCAAGGGAAAAGAAAACTATTTGATATTGCTGTATTAGAAAATACTCAACGTGAAAATTTAGACCCTTTAGAACTTAGTTTATCTTTGCAACAATCATTAGACTTAGGTCTCTACAAAACAAAACAAGAATTAGCACTGGCACTAAGTAAGGCAAATTCTTATATTACAAAAGTTTTAAAAATATTAACGCTTGACAAAGTAATTATTGAAGATTTAAAACTTAACAAATCAACCA
>JAJRZB010000332.1 GCA_024275455.1 Bacteroidota bacterium
GAAGCAATTGTTAAGTATGATATTTTAAGCCAGTGGGATCTTAAAGCGGAAAAGACTTATTTCAAAAATTTAATTAATAGTTTAAAAGACGGAGAATCCATACAAATAAGTTTCGATTTTATTTCCAACTCTGTGGAAGGAAATGGTGAAATACATAATTTGAATTATACTATTTTAGTCCCTTTTATATCGGAAGACATAGAAACCATCTATAAAGGCAACAGCTTATTTAAAATTAACAGAGATTCAAATAACCAGTGGGTAATAACCGAGTGGATTGATTCGAAAACGGAAAATTACCCGAGTTGGAGTGAATTAAAAGGCAGATTCTATTTGTTTTAATAATGTTAAAACCAAAATTAAAATATATAACAATAGTTTTTTTTATAAGTCTTAACGGATGTATAAATCCTTTTGCACCAAAATTAGATAATTCCATAAGTGATGAAAATTCGTTAATAAGTAATCTTAAAAATATTGATGGAGTCTTTAAAAATTTACAATATGCTTATACTTTTAAGGATACTACAATATACGGTGAATTGCTTGATGAAGATTTTGCATTTACTTATAGAGATTATGATAAAGAAGTAGATATTGCTTGGGGGAGAGATGATGAAATGAGGGTTACATACGGACTTTTTAGTAATTCCGAAAGATTGGATCTTATTTGGAATAATATTGTTGCAATAACAAGTGATTCTACAAATGTTGTTAGAAGTTTTAACTTAACAATTACATTTAATCCAACGGATATTATATTTGTTAAAGGAAGAATTAATTTACAGTTAGAAAAATCGGCAGAAACAGGTAAATGGAAAATATTAACTTGGATTGATGAATCAAATTTTTAGTAATTTTACTCTTATTTTATTTTATATGGAAAATACATTTTAGGAAATTATTGTTAATATGTTTTTATACTACTTAAAAGAAACTTTTAATACTTTGTTCAAGCAGAAATTAGCTTCTTTATTAATAATTACAACTACAGCAATTGCAATCATTTTTGTTTTAACTTCTTTGGGACTTTTAATATTTTCCAAGGTAATTGATAATAGACTAAAAGAAAATATTCAAATAAATCTATTTATTAATGACACTGTTTCTACAAAGGGTTATAACAGAATAACCGCAGACCTGGAAACAAATATTTATGTGCAATCAGCTAAGTTTGTTAGTAAAGAAGAAGCATTAAAAAGAATGAAAAGAAAGACCGGAACTGATTTTTCTAAAGTGCTTGATGCTAATCCGTTGCCTGCAATGTTTGCTGTTAAGTTAAATTCAGATAGTGTTAGCGCTCTTTCAATTTCCCCGATTATTGAAACTCTTCAAAACATTAAAGGTGTTGATGAAGTTATTTATGATTATACACTTACTTTAAAAATTCTGAATTTCATTAACTCATCAAAGAAAGTAGTTTATGGTATCTCAATATTCTTAGTGTTATTATCGATTTATTTGGTTTACTCCAATAACAGATTAGTTCTTAATTCACGGATGGATCAGTATAATACTATGAAATTAGTTGGTGCAAAATTAAGGACTATTAAAATACCAATTATTCTTAATGGAATTGTTATGGGAATTATTGCTTCAACATTATGTTTAGCAGCTTTATACGGATTAGAATATTTTGGTAAAAGAATTTATGACCTAAGTTTTATTGAATCTTATAAAATTTATACAATTGCCGTTATTTTTATTTTAGGAATTATACTTGGATTTTTAGGCAGTTATCTTTCCACATTAAATGTCACACTTAAAATCACCAAAGTGAAAAGATAATTTGGATTTAGGCAAAGTTTATTTTTTTGAATGAAAAAAAATAAATTAATCGTAAATATTCAAACATCCCTCTTTCAATTCTATCATTCATTTCTATAGTCATTATTGTCCCACATGTATTATTTACCTGTAAAATAACAAGTATAAGAGCAAATTTTTAGTGTAAATTAAAAAAATATTCGGCATTTATGTGTCATTATGAAGCATATTCTCTTATATTACTCTAAAATTTTGATTCACATCACATAAAATAGCTTAAAACTTCACTTTTTATTATGGCATAGAATTGGCATTAATCACTGCAATATAATTTGGAGAAATTTACGATGTCAGTTAAAACTAAAGTGCAGAATGTTAATTCGACAGAAATATATATAGGGAAATTTGAGAAAAGAAACACTACCAATGTTATTGATGGATATATACAGAAAATAAAAGTAAAAGATGTTGAACAGATTAAAATTTATCTAGGTGTACTTTACTTTTTCGCATTAACTTTTTTATCGGTATCCTTGTTAATTTAACCCGTTAGTTTTCTAAACTTCTGCCCGATTCTAATTTTTCAGATAATCTAAAATCTTTTATGGCTCCTTTTAAATCACCCAGACGCATTTTTATGCTTGCTCTGTTAAAGTAGGATACAAAATTTTTCGGGTCAACCTCAATGGCTTTACTAAATGATTTCAAAGCTTTCTTAAAATTACCGTTATCGGCTTCTTTTACTCCAATAATATTCCATGAAATCTGATTGTTGCTGTAATAATTGTTTAAACCGGAAGAAGTGGAATTTGAGTCGATTTTATTCATGTTCTTACCTCCCTCTAAAAAATTATTAAAATTTTACAATAAGGTAGAAACAACACTTAGATATAAGATTGGATAACTTCTTATATTATAACATTTTATTTTGATTAATTCAAGTTAAATATATGAAACCTTTCAATAACTTATAAAATGGACTAAGCTTAATAAAATAAATCAAATTCATCAGAATATTAACAGATACTTTTTTAAGAAAAACTCAATCTTAACCTATTTGTATTAAACAATCCTCGTTAAAAAATGTTTCAGAATAGTACATTGTACAGAGAACTCATTTTGAAATAATTTATAAAAATCTTAATTTTGTTTATGATAATTGCCCTGTGGTGTAATGGTAACACAGAGGTCTCTGGAACCTTGGTTTCGGGTTCGAATCCTGACAGGGCAACAATTATTGGGTGGTTTTAACCAATCACAATCAAAGTCTCATTTTTCTCTACAGCTGAATTCTCTTGAATAGGAATTTCCTTAATCACTCCGGAAGAAGTAGCCTTAATATCATTCTCCATTTTCATGGCTTCAAGAATAATTAGGGATTCGCCCATTTCAACTGTATCTCCAACACTTTTTTTAATTTTAATCACTAATCCGGGCATAGGTGATTTAATTGTAGCGTGATGATTATCTTTAGCCTTATTTTTTAAGTATTCAAAAGCTTTTTCTTCTAACAAACTACGGACAGATACATCAACTGAAAAACCGTCAATTAGAAATGAATATTCATTGCTGTTAATTTTTTCCGAAGTAATATGATAAACTTTATTATCTACTTTTAGTAAATATGAGTATTCTGAAAGTTTGGATAAATGAACTTTATGCTCTTTACCACTTACTAAAACAATATTTTCCGCATTTAATGAAATATCAAACTTTTTTGAGCCGCTTGTAACCACAAAATCATTCATGATTTAAATTCTCCCATAGATTTGTGATTGAGTGATTTATTTTTTGAGGTTTTACCTTACTCTCTTTTTGTTTTAGAAGTGCAGCAAGAATTGCAGCAATTTCATCATAATTATTTTCCAAGTCATTTTTCCATTTGCCCTGCAAAAGTGGAATAAAATCGTTTTCTAAAAAATTTATATCAAAAGTTAAATCTAAAAAGCGGGGATGATTTAATATCCACTGGTAAGAGTGAATGTTTGTTTTAACACCTGCAATTTGATATTCACCAAGTGCTCTTAACATACGGCTTAAAGCTTCATCCCTGTTATTTCCCCAAGTAATTAGTTTTGAGAGCATCGGGTCGTAGAAAACCGAAACATCGGATAATACATCAATCCCTCTGTCAACTCTTACTCCCGGTCCGGATGGTAAACGGTGATGATATATTTTACCGGTTGACGGAGTAAAGTTAGAATCGACATCTTCAGCATAAATTCTGCACTCAATTGCATGACCGGTTAGTTTTATATCCCTCTGCTTGTAAGTCAGTTCATTTCCGGCAGCAATATTAATTTGTTCTTTAACAATATCAACACCTGTAATAAATTCCGTTACGGGATGTTCAACTTGTAAACGAGTATTCATTTCCAGAAAATAAAAATTGCCTTTTTGATCATACAAAAATTCAATTGTTCCGGCGTTGTAATAATTACAAGCCTTTGCCGCATTAATTCCGGCATCGGTAACTTTTCTTCTTAATTCCCC
>JAJRZB010000333.1 GCA_024275455.1 Bacteroidota bacterium
AACTTCAGATGAAGAATCTGGTACTCAACCCGAAATTATTGAAGAAACAGAAGCTATTACTGAAGAAGAAAGTAAGTCGGAAGAAGAAGATAATGAAATTGTTATTCATGAAGATATGAATGACGAAGAATTAGAAAGGGCGTTTTTAGAAAACAGTAAAAAATTTAAATCAGAAAATAAATCATCATTAGCTATAACCACTGATGAAGTAGTTGTAAAAGATTCAGCAACAAATTCTTCTGCTCTAAAGGAAACAACAAATAGTAAACCGGTTGAAGTTAATCTTATTAAAGACAAAAAAGTTGAAGAAATTAATAAAGAAGTTAAAGTTCCGGATCAGAAAAAGGAAGTATCGAAACCGGCAGCTAAAACCTCAAATGATAAGAAAAACACCAAACCCGCAATTGAGCAAACAATTAGGGTTGATGTAGAAAGATTAGATGAACTTCTTAATCTCGTTTCCGAATTGGTTTTAGGCAGAAACAGACTTTCCCAACTTAACACTGATGTTTCTAAAGAATATGAGGGAACGGATGTTGCCAGAAATTTAGCCGATACAACCCGTAAAATAGATTTACTTACAACAGAATTACAACTTGCCGTTATGAAAACCAGGATGATTAAAATTGGAAAGGTTTTCAATAGATTTCCAAGATTGGTTAGAGATTTAAGTAAGGAAACCGGTAAAAGTATTAATTTGGTTATTAAAGGAGAAAAAACCGAATTAGATAAAACTTTAATTGAAGAAATTAATGATCCTTTAGTTCATTTAATAAGGAATTCGGTAGATCACGGAGTTGAATCACCGGAAGATAGAAAAAAAGTAGGAAAGGACCCGAAAGGAACAATAACCCTTTCTGCGGAACATGAAGGTAATCATATAATAATTTCCATAGAAGACGATGGTAAAGGAATTGATCCTGAAGTAATATTAAACAAAGCAATTTCAAAAGGAATCGTTTCTGAAAGTAAAGCTGCAGAATTAACCGAACCGGAGATTTTTAATTTAATATTTGCTCCGGGCTTTTCAACTGCGGAAAAAGTAACCAATGTTTCCGGCAGGGGCGTTGGTATGGATGTTGTAAAAACAAATGTTGCCAGACTGCATGGAATAATTGACATTGAATCTGAGGTAGGTAAAGGAACAAAAATATTTATAAAACTTCCTTTAACACTTGCAATTATTCAAGGATTGTTAGTTGAAGTAATTGGCGAAACCGTGGTATTACCATTAAACTCGGTAATTGAAGTTGTAAATATTTCAAAAGACGGAATTTACAATGTGAATAAAACCGAATGCATTAAGTTAAGAAACAGAGTTTTACCGCTTATTAACATAGATAATCTACTCTACCATAGAGATACAAAGCAATTAAATAAAGATACTCAATATGTTGTTGTTATAGGTTTAGCCGAAAAACGTTACGGAATAAAAGTAGATAACTTAATTGGACAAAAAGAAATAGTTATTAAATCATTGGGTAAATATCTTGGTAATATTGAAGGTATTGCCGGTTCTACAATAATGGGCGATGGCAAAGTTGTAATGATTGCCGATATTGCAGAAATAATAAATAAAATTACCGAATAGTATGGAAACGAAAATTAAAATTCTTGTTGCTGATGATTCAGCGTTTATGCGTAAATCGATTAGTCTTCTTTTGGAATCTGATCCCGGTATTCAAGTAATTGATACTGCTGTGGATGGGATTGATGCAATTAATAAGATAAAAAGACTTAAACCCGATATAGTTACACTCGATATAGAAATGCCTAAAATGGATGGTATTACCGCATTAGGTATAATTATGAAAGAATGCCCGACTCCGGTGATTATGTTGAGTTCATTAACTACGGAAGGTGCTGAAATTACTTTAAAAGCTTTGGATTTAGGAGCAGTTGATTTTATTCCTAAAGCATCTTCTTTTGTTAGTATTTCAATTAATAC
>JAJRZB010000334.1 GCA_024275455.1 Bacteroidota bacterium
ATATAATCTTGCCAAAAAAGTCAAGATTAAAATTATTATCATAATTTTAAATATTTTGCAATAATATTTATCATTCGACATGTAACTTTTTATTAAATTAGAGTTTTAAAGAATCTCTACAGAAAAAAGTAAAAAAATGTTAAGAATTACTAAGAAAATATACAAGCCATTATTTTTGGAAATTTTAAGATGAATGAATCAACTCTAATTCAACCTGATCAACATTGGATATTGTGGTCAGTTTTATTAATTGTTGCGGCAATTAGTTTGTGGGCTGAAACAACAAAATTTGGCAAAAAACTTTCAGCTGTTGTAGTTGCAATTTTAGGAACATTTATACTTTCCAATTTATCAATTATCCCAAGTTCTGCCCCTTCTTATGATATCGTTTGGTCGTTTCTAGTCCCCTTGGCAATTCCATTATTGCTTTTTAAAGCTGATTTAAGAAGAATTGTAAAAGAAGCCGGTCCTACTTTGTTAGCCTTCTTTTTCGGCGGTATAGGTACGGCGATTGGAACGATAACAGCTTACTTACTTATTCCGCTTGGAGAAAACGGTTGGAAATTAGCTGCTATCTTTTCTTCCACATATATTGGTGGATCAATGAACTATGTAGCGGCTGCAGAAGCTGTTGACCTTAAATCAGGTGATTTATTAGCTGCCGGAATTGCTGCTGATAATTTAGTAATGGCAGCTTATTTTTTAGTCCTTTTTGCTTTACCATCAATCAAATTTTTACAAAAAAATTTCTCTAACTATCACCAACAAGTTGCCGATGAAAACTTTTCTCAAGAAAATTCTCAAGACAATATAACTTCCAATATTTCCCTACTTAATTTTGCAAAAGCTTTAGCAATTTCGGCATCGATTTGTGCTGTAGGGTTTTTGTTATCGGATTTAACAAATATTAAAGGCAGCGGGATTTTAATAATTACTGCTATAATAGTAACTGTTGCAACAGTATTCCCGAGTCAAATGAAATCAATTTCCGGCTCTGAAATTATAGGAACATACTTAATGCAAATATTCTTTGCTGCAATAGGTGCCAGTGCAAATATATTTATTGTTTTAAAATACGGACCAATACTTTGTGTATTTGCCTCTCTTATTTTACTAATACATTTAATTTTTCTTTTAGGATTTGGGAAGCTTTTTAAACTAGATTTAGCCGAGATAGTAATAGCTTCAAATGCTAACATGGGAGGACCAACAACTGCTGCTGCAATGGCAGTTGCAAGAAATTGGAGAGAATTGGTAATACCGGCTATTCTCTGCGGAACATTGGGCTACTCCGTGGCAACATTTATTGGAGTTGGATTAGGATATTGGCTAAAGACTTTTTAGTTAATCAGATTTCTGTAAGTCTAAAAAAAGAAAACCCTTATAAGATTAAGTCTTATAAGGGTTTATCCGTTAGAAAACGGAGTGAGCGCGGGTGGTCTCGAACCACCGACCCTCTGCTTAAAAGGCAGATGCTCTACCACTGAGCTACGCGCCCAAAAATCAAGACTTCAAATTTAGCAATTTTTATATAATATTTCCAACTTTTTACTAAATTTTTAGCAAATTCTTTCCATACTTTTACAAATTAACAACTTCTTTAATTTTGTATTTATTTTTTCGATAATAATACAAAATATTACCTAACTACAAGTATTATAAACTTTACAATGGAAGATTTTCCATTAAATTATTAATACAATATTACGTCATTTTTATATAAAATCGATACGAAAATTATATGAGTAAAACTCCAAAAATTCTAATTTGTGATGATGACGAAACTCTGTGTTATCTACTTAAAGAAGAATTAATAAGCGAAAATTATACCGTTGATATTGTTTATGACGGCAAATATGCAATTGAAAATTTAAAACAGAAAAATTATGATATTCTTCTTTTAGATTTGGAAATGCAATATGTTTCGGGTGAGAAGGTTTTAAAATATACCAAAGAAAATAATCCGCAACTTCAAGTTGTTGTTCTTACGGCACAGTCTGATATGCGTACTGCAATTGAATGTATTAAACTAGGCGCATATGATTTTATTAATAAGCCTTATGATTTTCAGCAGTTGGTTTTAACTATTGAAAGAGCGTTGAAACATAAAGAACTCTTAGAAAAAAATACTCTTCTAAAAAATAAAGTTGAAAAAATAAATTCCCTCAATATTATTGGTAAAAGTAAAAAAATTAAAGAAGTAATTCATTTAGCTGAGAGAGCTGCAAGTTCAGATTCTAATATTCTTTTAGAAGGAGAAACCGGTACAGGTAAAGAACTTTTTGCTGAATTCATTCATCAATATTCAAAAAGAAATAATAAACCATTGGTAGCTATTAATTGTGCTTCTTTACCGGATCAACTTATGGAAAGTGAACTTTTCGGATATGAAAAAGGTGCTTTTACTGATGCAAAAACGACTAAACAAGGGCTGGTTGAAATAGCTGATGGAGGCACACTTTTTCTTGATGAAATCGGTGAGTTAAGTTTAACTTTACAGCCCAAATTATTACGATTTCTTGAGAATGGAGAATTCAGACATATTGGTGGAACAACAAATTTAAATTCTAATATAAGGATTATTGCTGCTACTAACAGAAATTTAATGGAATATGCCGATCAAAAAAAGTTTAGAAGAGACCTACTTTTTAGACTTAATGTTATCACACTTACAATTCCGCCTCTTGCTGAACGTGGGAACGATATTATAGTTTTAGCAGAGTATTTCCTAAAGAAAAAATGTTCAATAAACCAGCTCAAAATACTTTCTCAAGAAGCTAAAAGTGAATTACTAAGCTATCCCTTCCCAGGTAATGTTCGTGAATTGGAACATATGATTGAAAGAGCGATAATTTTTTCAGAAGGCAATGTAATTGAGGTAAAAGATTTAAACTTACCTACCTTTAATTTTGGTTATGATCTGGAACAAGAAGAAAACGGAGATTTCCTAAAACTGGAGGACGTAGAAAGATTACATATAAGAAAAGCCTTAAATTTAAATGATTGGAACCGAGAAAGCACCGCCCGTTCTTTAGGAATAAGTCAGAAAACATTATACAGCAAAATTATTAAATACAATCTTAAGTAAATGAAAGAGGAAGACAACAACATATCTTCTTTACAATTGAAAAAATTAATTCCCGCTAGTGAAATAAAATCCGCAGTTCATGATTTAAACAATCTAATGAACTATATCATTAATGGTATTGAAATTATTAATGATAATAACGGCACGGATCTAAAAACAAAAAACATTTTAGGAAATATCAAGAAGAACTCAAAACTTGCAAGTAATATTTTACTTCAACTTAGCTCGGCTTGGAGCAGACCGGTTAACTATAAATCTAATATTAGACTAAACGATACTTTAAAATCATTAATCAATTCGTTTAATAACAATAATGTTAAAATATCTTTTACTCCTTTAAGGGATAGCGATAAATTATTAGCCAATAAAACTGAACTTGAACGAGCCATATTAAATTTAATAATAAATGCACAAGAGGCTGAGAGTAGTAATATTATTATTTCATTAGAAAAAAAAGTTATTAATGCTGATAAATATATCATTATTAAAATTAAGGATGACGGGAAGGGGATATCCGAATACCATCTCCACAAGTTATTTGAAGAAGGATATTCTACTAAAGAAAATGGTAATGCAAGGGGTTTCGGATTATCAATTGTAAAAAAATAATAGAGAACCACTCAGGTTCTATTGATGTAAAAAGTACATTAGGTGAAGGAACTACTTTTAATTTATTATTACCTTTGGATCCTAAAAAGCATAATTTAAATAAACTAAAAGATAAAACAATTCTTCTGGTTGAGGATGATCAATTTCAGCGAGAAGTATTAAAAGATTTGCTTCAATCTTTAGATATTAATATTCTTACTTCCAACGATGGCTTTGAAGCCCTTGAAACAATTAAGCAGATAAATATTGATTTGCTTATAATTGATAAAATAATGCCGCAGATGGATGGAGAAGAATGCATTAATGAAATAAAAAAAATGGGTTTTTCTTTCCCGATTGTTTTAACATCCGGTTCTGAAATTGACGAAAAGTTAAGTGGAAATGTTTCTAAAGTTTTAAAAAAACCTTACAATTTCGAGATGATTCAATCTATTTTGATTGAACTTTTGGTTTAACTAAACTTCCTCACCAATTTTAAATTCGTTGGTCTTTAAATTCTTAAGATAATCTTTTATCTCAGGCCTTTTAATTGTTAACATAGATTCCATAACATTAATTATTTCTTTTACTGCCGAATCAATAAATTCGATTCTCTTTGAAGCAGCTTCTTTATTAATATCTTTAGTTTCTAATTCTCTTTTTAACGCTGTTACAGAAAGATTAATTAACGTTAACGGCTGTTTTATTTCATGATTTGTTTTTTTAACAGTAGCAGAAAATGTATTTACTTTCTCTAACTCTATTAACAGTTTATTTGTTTCATTAAATCTTAATGCTGATTTAACCCTTGCCAAGAGTTCAACTTTACTATAAGGCTTTTTAATATAATCAAAAGCACCGCAGCTAAACCCTTTTTGAATATCATCAGGAGAATTTAAAGCAGTAAGCATAATAATAGGAATATGTTTAGTGATTTCGTTACCGGAAATTTTTGTGCAGACTTCA
>JAJRZB010000335.1 GCA_024275455.1 Bacteroidota bacterium
ACGCAGTTAACAAATGAATTAAATTCTTCATTTAATACCTCCGAAATATTATTAAACAATTGTTGCTCGATAGAGCTTGGATTCTCACTATCATTGTAAAGTTTATTTGAATGCTGTTCTACCAATATTGTAGCTAATTCTTTTCATTTTGTTGCAGATTTGTAAAAACGGAGATTTTAGAACTTTTGAGATCGATTATTTGAGATTTGTCAAATATATTTCAAAATCAAAAAGATTGATGAATGTGGATTTACGATTTCAGATTTTCGATTTTTTGTTCTGATATTCGGAGGGAGAAATACCAAATTGTTTTGTGAAACTGCGGGTAAAGTTTGCCGGGTTGTTATATCCTACTTCAAGAGCAATTTCAGAAATATTTCCAAATTTTTGTTTTATTAGCTTGGCTGCGGTAGTCATTCTAATTCTTCGGATAAGACCTCCGGGTGATTCATCTATAACGGCAATTAATTTTCTGTGAAGTTGAGAACGGCTCATCGCTATTTTTTCAGCAAATACCTCTACACTAAAGGAGTTGTTGGACAAATTTAGATTTATTATTTCGATACCTTTTTTAAGAAATTGTTTATCTATTAAGGTTAATTTTTCATCCCTTATTTCAAAAATTCCTTCTTTTTTGAAATGCTCACGAAGTCTTTTTCGCTGTTCAATCAAGTTTCTTACTCTTACTTGCAACTCTAAGGCATCGAATGGCTTCATCATATAATCATCAGCACCAATTTGCAGCCCTTCAATTTTATATTGATCCGAAGCTTTAGCAGTCAAAAGAACAACCGGAATATGACTTGTTTTTTCATCTGTCTTCAGTTTCTCCAATAGTTTAAACCCATCCATTTTTGGCATCATTACATCACTTATTATAATATCAGGAATATACTGAAGTGATTTTTCTAGCCCATCACTTCCATCCGCAGCTTCAATTAATATGTAGTCTTTTTCAAAATATCCCGTAATATAATTCCTCACATCTGTATTGTCTTCAACAATAAGCAGAATGGGTTTGTCTGTATTCATGATTAGATCAACGTTTACATTATCGTTGTTCAAACCACTTTGTTTCTCCAATTCATTTATTTCAAGTTTAGATAATTGTTTTAACTCAACATCATATTTCTCAACTATTTCTTTAGCTTTTAAATGATTTTTACCTAACGGAAGAGTCACTGTAAAAGCTGTTCTTCCTACTTTACCAGCTTTGTCAGCAGACAAGAGTCTTTCTTCACTTTCTACAGTTATTTTGCCTTTGTGTAGCTCAACAAGTTCTTTTGTGAGCGAAAGCCCAATACCGGTTCCCTTAAATTCTCTGGTTTGGTTGCCGTCTACTTGGTAGAATCGGTCGAATATCTTATTCAATCGTTTTTGACTAATACCCACGCCTGTATCGGAAATTTTTATTTCTACAGAATTCCCTTTTTTACTTACATCCACTTCAACTTTACCACCCTCTGGAGTAAACTTAATTGCATTAGAAAGCAGGTTATTTATTATTTGTCGTAATGTATCAACGTCTACAAACATATGGAGCGACTTAATAAAAGAATTAAAATGTAATTCCAACTTTTTAGTTTCTGCTAAGGAAACAAAAGATAAAACCAATCCTTTTAGGATTGGTATAATATCTACATATTTGGTTTTCAATTCCATTTTACCCGCTTCTAGTTTTGAAATATCGAGAAGCTGATTTACTAATTCGTAAAGTCTGTTAGCGTTGCGCTGCACTACAGTTAAATCTTTTTTTGTATCAACTTCACCTGTCTGTTCCATTACCTTTTTAATTGGTCCGAGAATTAAAGTTAAAGGAGTTCTGAACTCGTGAGAAATATTAGCAAAGAAACGGGATTTTAGCTGATCCATTTCCTGTAATTTTTCCGCTTGCAAATGATCTAATTCTGCTTGATGTTTGAGTTGTAACCGACCCGTCTGGAAATGCCATGCGGCAAAGATCATGGAAATAATAAACAAAAAATATAAAGTATAAGCCAAATAAGTTTTCCACCATGGCGGAAGAATTATGATGCTGATTGAAGCGCCGGCTTCATTCCAGAAACCATCGTTGTTCGAACCTTTGATTCTAAAAGTATATTCACCCGGATCCAACTTTGTATAAGTTGCAAATCGCCTGTTCGCATCAGTATAAACCCAGTCAGGGTCAACGCTCTCCATTTTATAAGCATATTTATTTTTATCAGGGTTGGTGAATTCTAACCCGGCAAACTCTATGGTAAATACGTCTTGATCAAAATCGAGAACGATCTCTTTGCAAAATTCTATTGACTGTTTTAAAGGAGAATCTTTACCTGGAATTATTGATTTGTTAAAGATTTGAAAGCCCGTGAATTTTATTTCTGGAGTAATCTCATTCTCTTGTATCTCCACAGGGTTGAACATATTAAATACATTCGGACCACCGAAATAGAGAAAGCCTTCACTATCTTTATAACAACTTCTTTTATAAAAAGTGTTTGATTGAAGACCGGAGCTTTCATCAAAATTTTTGAACGATTCCATATCAGGATCAAATCTTGATAAACCTTTGTTAGTGCTTATCCAAACTTTACCATAGTCATCTATTACAATACCGGCAATAGATTCCGAGGGTAAACGATCTTTAATTCCATAGAGTGTGAATAATTCAGAATTCGGATCAAATTTATTTAAACCAGCCTCGGTTCCTATCCATAGATTCCCCTGTTTATCTTCACATATGACATTTACAATATTGTTGCTCAATGAATTAGGATCATTAATTTTATTCCTATATTGATAAAATTTATTTTTTGTAACAGATGTTGTTTCAATATTATTTTCAATCCGCTTTATTAATCCCTTTCCATTCGTTCCAAGCCATAAAGTTTCATTGGAATCTTCGAAGAGCATTTGAATTGAATTAGATACGACCTCACCCTCATCTGTGATAATTTCATATGGTATATACTCATCATTAACAATGTCATACTGCTTTATTGTTTTCCCTTGCCCATGTAGAGTCCAGATAACTTCTTTGGAATCAATAAAACAATAAAAAATACCATTACCCACATCTCTCATTTCGATTAGGTCTTTATTTGTTGAATTGTAAGTTTGGTTTCGCTTTTTAAGATTTATCATTGGGTCATCTGAAATTTTAAATATTGTGGATGGAAATTTTACTCCGTTTCCAAAATTGGCACCATGAAGACTGTTAGAGGGATCAAATGTGGATAAACAAGAAAGACTAGGATACCATAGCACTCCTGTTGGAGACATAGATATATTATAGGCAAGAGGACTTACACCCGCAATAAAAAATCTGTCTGTTTTTTTTTCGAATTTATTCAAACCACCAAAAGTGGTGCCAATCCACATTGTTCCTCGTTTATCCTCAATGAATGCAGTTACATCATCATAAAGTAAGCTGTAGTCATTTCCGGGAATGTGCTTATAATGTTTAAATTTAGAACGAATGGGGATAAGCTTATTGATTCCATTGTTTCCTAAGCCAACCCAAATTATACCAGACCGGTCAATATGTATAGCATATGTTCCAACTCTCGACGTTGTATCATTTTCATCTGTGAGTTGAATATATTTTATTAAAGTATCCCGTGATGAATTAATTTTAATAAGAGCAGCACTTACATTCCAGATGTTTCTATCTTTATCCTCAATAATATCTGAGACCAAAGCGGTTTTGGGATTCCCAACCTTTAGGTTTGGACGTTCAAACTGTTCGGACTCTCTATTAAATAAAAAAATACCATCATATATTCCGACCCATAATTTTCCATAACTATCCTTAAGTACTGAGGATATCATAGTTCGACTAGACTTAAAAGGATTGTCTTTATTCATTGTGTAAAGATTATATCCTTCCTTATCATTAGATTGAGGGTCGAACTTAATTAAACCAAGATTACTCCCTAACCAGAGAAAACCAAAACGATCTTCAACAATTGAATAGACAATTAAAGGGTCAATGTTCGTTAATTGAGATGAAAGTTTTTCAGTTGCTTTATCAAATTTCTTAAAGCCACGTCCGCCTAGCCAATAATTACCGTTCCTGTCTTTACAAATTGATTGGACGCTTTCATAAACTTGGTTTGAAGTATCATCACTTTTAACATTCATGCGAATGAATTTATCGGTAGTTCTATCAAATTTTTCTAAACCGCTCCTAGTTCCTATCCACAATATTTTTCCGCTATCGGATGGATCTTCATATATAGTTAAAACCTTGTTATTGCTTATACTGCCGTAATCGTTTGGGTTATGAAGATATTCCGTGATTTTATAACCATCGTATTTTTTCAATCCGCTGCTTGTGCCAAACCACATAAAACCAAAGGAATCTTGATGTATAGAATGAATATAACTGCCAGAGAATAATGAATTTATTTCTGGACGAACGGTTCTGTATTCTAATTGTGCAAAGACTAATGACGAAAATAGAAATGATAATAAAAATATCTTTAAAATGTCGATATGATTATTATTCTGATCATGTTTGATTTTTAAATAATATATTTTCCGTAACTATGCAGAGTATCTAAGCAAAGGATTTTTTATTGTTTAAATAATCCCCAACTTCCAAGATATTGTATAACTCTTTAAAAATGTATGGACAAGTCATAGTTTGTCTCTACTACTGAGTTCTTATGGGTAAAATCTTTAGCTGTAAGAGTAATTTTGATTAAGATGTTAAAAAAAGAAAGCACTTTAATAATTAGAACTAAATTTGAAAATTTCATAGCACCCTCCAAAAAAACAATAAATATTAAAGGTACATATCTTAAAAATTTCTTTGGGAGAAGCACTAATAATATAAAAGAGAAGTATTAAGACAGTCAATTAAAATGTCTCGCTCAAGGGGAGAATATTTATAAATACAAAATATACTAAAAATAATAACGTTTAAAGTCAAGTAGTTTTTACTTTAATATAATACATTTTATCCTAATTAAAATTATGTGATAATGTTACTAAAAATTATTGAGTTTCATCTGAAAATAAAAATATTAAATACTATGTTAACATAGTGAAACTAATCCTCCTTAAGAAATAATTTACCAGAGAGAAATTATGGCAATCGAAACAATTAATCCGCATACAGAAGAATTAGTAAAATCATTTAACACTTTAAGTAATGAAAAAGTTGTTGGCATAATTGATAATGTTCATACCGAATATTTAGAATGGAAAAAAACTTCTTTTGATAGAAGAAAAAATTTAATGTTGAATGCTGCACAAGTTTTAAGAAATGAAAAGCAAAAATATGCCGAAATATTAACATTAGAAATGGGCAAACCGATAACGCAGGCAATTGCAGAAGTTGAAAAATGTGCATGGGTTTGCGAATATTACGCTGAAAATGCAGAATCAATTTTATCAAATGAAATAATTAAAACTGATGCTTCTGAAAGTTATGTCCAATTTGACCCGATAGGAATTGTGCTGGCTGTTATGCCGTGGAATTTCCCTTTCTGGCAAGTATTCCGTTTTGCTGCACCTGCACTAATGGCTGGTAATGCTGGTATACTTAAACATGCATCCAACGTACCAATGAGTGCATTGGCAATTGAAGAAATATTCAAAAAAGCCGGATTCCCGAATAACATTTTTAGAACACTTCTTGTTAAATCGAGTCAGGTTGAAAAAATTATAGAAAATCCAAAGGTAAAAGCATGTACTCTAACCGGAAGCGAATATGCAGGAAGTATGGTTGCCTCTAAAAGTGGGAAGATGCTTAAAAAAAGTGTTATGGAATTGGGAGGAAGTGACCCATTTATAATTTTTAATGATGCTGATTTAGAATTAGCCGCATCAACCGCTGTTACTGCTAGGTTATTAAACAACGGACAAAGCTGCATTGCTGCAAAACGATTTATTGTTGTTAAAGAAATTTATAATGAGTTTGAAAAACTATTTGTTGATAAAATGGAAAAGGTAATTGTCGGCAATCCGATGGATGGAAAAACCGGTTTGGGACCCATTGCAAGAGAAGACCTTCTTCTGGAATTACATGAACAAGTTGCTAAATCGGTTGAGAAAGGTGCTAAATTATTAACCGGCGGAAAAAGAATTGACTGTAAAGGTTTTTACTATCCGGCAACAATTTTGACCAATGTAAAGAAGGGAATGCCCGCCTATGATGAGGAATTATTCGGTCCCGTAGCATCGGTAATTAAAGTTGAAGATGAGGCGGAAGCAATACGTGTAGCTAACGATACTGAGTTTGGACTTGGGGCTTCGTTGTGGACAAATGATTTGGCAAAAGCAAAAAGAATTGCTCAAGAAATTGAATCCGGTTCGGTATTTGTTAATGGAATGGTTAAGTCCGATCCTCGTTTACCATTTGGCGGAGTAAAACTATCCGGTTTTGGAAGAGAACTTTCTCACTATGGAATAAAAGAATTTGTAAATATTAAAACAGTTTGGGTAAAATAAATTTGGAGGTAATATGACTTCACAAAAAGCTGTTGATAATTTTTTGTCGGGCAAGAATATTGCCGTAGTTGGTGTATCTAGACAAAAAGGCAAGTTCGGGAATGTAATTTATAAAGAACTAAAAAAGAAAGGATTTAATACTTTTGGTGTTAATCCGAATCTTACTGAAATTGAAGGAGATAAGTGTTATCATTGCCTTAAAGATATTCCACAAAATTTGGAAGGTATTGTTACAGTTATAAATCCAAGCAAAACTACATTAATAGTAAAAGAAGCTAAAGACTTAGGAATTAACAATATCTGGATGCAGCAGGGAAGCGAATCGGAGGAAGCTGTAAAGTTTTGTAAAGAAAACGGAATGAATGAAATTCATAAAGAATGCATATTGATGTTTGCCGAGCCGGTAAAATCGTTTCATAGTTTTCATAGATGGATTTGGAAACTTGCAGGTAAATTGCCGAATTAATTTTAATAGCATACTAAACCTAAATTGGTTTTCGGTTATTAAAAATTGTCATTACGAAATGACAGATTTGAACTTTTCATTTTCCAAAAACCAATTTGTTCTTGATATATAATTCTGAAAAATGTTCAGCTTATTCTGCAGTTGTTGTGAAGGGAAATAACAATTCTATCAATATTCTGAAAGGAAAAGTAATGAAGAATCGTTGTGAGTGGTGCGGGAGTGAACCGATATATGTTAAATACCATGATGAAGAATGGGGCGTTCCGGTTCATGATGATATTAAACATTTTGAAATGATTATACTAGACGGAGCACAAGCCGGTTTAAGTTGGTTAACCGTTCTCCGCAAAAGAGAGAATTACAGAAAAGCTTTTAATAATTTTAATCCAAAAAAAGTTGCAAAATACGATGAGAATAAAATCACCAAGTTGTTAGATAACCCGGGCATTATTAGAAATAAATTAAAAGTCAGATCGGCGGTAACAAATGCTCAAGCGTTTTTAAAAGTTCAAAAAGAATTCGGAAGTTTTGATAAATATATTTGGCAGTTTGTTGGCGGTAAACCGATAATAAATAAGTGGAAATCAATGAAAGAATTACCTGCAACTTCAAAAGAATCAGATGCAATGAGTAAAGATCTGAGGAAAAGAGATTTTAAGTTTGTCGGTTCGACTATATGTTATGCATATATGCAAGCAGCAGGAATGGTAAACGATCATGTAAAAAGTTGTTTTAGGTATAGTGAACTTAAAAAATGAAATTAGGATTAGTCAGACATTTCAAGGTTGATCAAAAAATAGATAGAACTTTTCTTTCACCAAAAGAATTTAACCGGGTGATGAAAGAATATGATACTTGTTCCGTTCTGCCAAACGGATTAAAAATTAATTCTGCGGATTGGGATATTTGCTATTGCAGTACACTTCCCCGTGCAATAACAACTGCAGAAATAATTTATTCCGGGGAAATAATAAAATCGGAATTGTTAGTAGAAGTTCCGATTTCCGCATTTACAAAAAGAAATATAAAGTTACCTACATCGCTTTGGCATATTGGGGCAAGGTATGCTTGGTATAAATCGTACAAATCGCAGTTAGAAAATATTGAAGGAACCAGAGAAAGAATAAATAAATTTTATGATGTAATTCTGAATTCCGGTTATGAAAGAATATTAATAGTTGCTCACGGTTATTTTTTGCACATGTTTTATCAAGAGATGAAGAAAAAGGGATTTACAGGTGACGTTGATTTAAATATTAGAAACGGTGAACTTTTTATTTTGGAACACTGATCTTAATTATAAATCTGTGTTCCTTTTCATCTGTTGATTTTTAGTTCTCAATCATTTTCTAGTTGTTTCTTATAACTATCCAATTTTTCCATTTCTTCTTTGCCCAGTTTGGGATATTCTATTTCTAAACTGTTAAGTGTCTGATTTATTGTTTCTGAAATTACTAATCTTGCAAACCATTTATTATCGGCAGGAATAATATACCAAGGTGCAAAATCCGTTGATGTTTCTGAAATTGCATCTTCGTAACATTTTTGATAATCATCCCAGAGTTTTCTTTCTTCCAAATCACCGGCAGAAAATTTCCAATTTTTTGATGGAGTTTCCAGACGTTTTAAAAACCTTTTTTTCTGTTCTTCTTTAGATAAATGAAGGAAAAATTTAATAATTCTGGTTCCATTTTTATGAATGTGCTCTTCAAAATTTCTAATTTGTTCGTATCGTTC
>JAJRZB010000336.1 GCA_024275455.1 Bacteroidota bacterium
CTTATACGTAATAGTGGAATTGTTTTTCCATAATTACTACTTTTTCCAAGTTCAAATAGCTCAACATTTTTAGGATACATTGTCTTTAATAAATTTAGTTCATTATAAAGACCGTCTAATGTATGATATATGCCTATTCTACATTCATTTGAAGTAGTATCAAACGAGTTAACTTCTTTTAACCCTCTCTCACCACATGATAGAAATAAAGAGAGAAGTAATAATATTACTATTCTTTCTTTCAACTTTATACTCTAAGGTAGTGTTGAGATTTTATTAACTGCTTTATTATATTCATTGCAATTCGGATAATCATTAATAACCTTATTGTAAGCAACTTTGGCATTTGGAATATCACCATTTTTTTCATAGCTGCGACCAATTTTATACCAAGCTTCCCCTGCTTTCTTATTTGGTATGTTTGAGTTTATAAATGTTGTCCAATTTTGAATTGCATTTGTATAATCGGCTGTTAAATATTGTATGTAAGCAACCCAATAGTATGTATCAATTTTTTTAGAACTTTGAGGATAATTAGTTATAACTTTCTGAAATTCTATAAGTGATGTACTATAGTCTTCTATATTTTTATAACAGAAACCTATCTTATACTGAGCATTAACAACATAATCACTATTAGGATAATTTGTTATAATAGATAGAAAATCATCTTTAGCTTGCATATACGTAAAGCTTTCAGAATAGTATTTACTATTCGCCTTATAATATAAAGCCGACACTAGTTTATCACTATTAGGATAATTAGTAACATATTTTTGAAATTCGGTTACTGCTTGATCATAACTAAATTCATTGTAATAGCTATATGCTTTATAATACTGAGCCGATGCAGCTACACTATTGCTCGGGTAATTTGTTATTGCTAAATCAAACTGATTTCTTGCTTCCGGATAGTTTTCTAAACTATAATAACAATAACCTTTATAATATTGAGCCTTAGGAACTCTATCACTGGTTGGATGATTGCTTAAAAAGGATGTAAACTTGCTAATGGCATTATTATAATCAGACTTCTTATAATATGTGTAAGCAATCTGATAGGCAGCATCAACAGCATTTTTATTTGATGGATAATTATCTATAACCTTTTGAAATTCCAATAAAGCGGTATCAAAACTTTCATTAGCTAAGTATATTGAAGCTATATTATATTGAGCATCTGCAGATCTCAAATGTGAAGGGAAATTTTGTATTAATAAATTGTAATTATTAATTGCCGAAGTATAATCTTCAAGTTTTTCATAAGTTCTGGCAATAGTGTATCTTGCTTCAGGGGCCTTCTGATGATTTGGAGCTATAGAAATAACTAAATTTAATTTTGTTATGCCCTCATTTAATTTATTAAGTGCTATCTTAGTTTTGCCTAACCAATAATTTACTAACGGAACTAATTGACTTGAACCATGATTATTAATAAAAGTGTTAAATTCTGATTCGGCTATTGAAAATTTATCTTCCGTATAATGAATGAAAGCAATTCTATATTCAGCTTCAATTGCAAGTTCGGTAGCGGGGAAACTATTTATAAGATGTTGAAAGTCAGTTATTGCTGCAGCATCTTCTCGTCTTGTTGATTTTTGAATTGCCACAGAAAAAATACGTTCTGCATTCTCTACAGCTGATAATGTAATATCTTCTACATTAACAATAGAACCGGCAGCTTCCATAATTTGATTAGTCTTCTTTGCAATTGTATAATTATCTTTTTGAGCTGTTAAAGTATAGGTACCATAGGGAATATTAGATATTGTATAATTTCCTGCAGCATCCGTTACTCCAACGAAAGAAGTACCTTCAACAAAGACATAAACACCGGAATGAACAGATTGTTGATCTAAAATCACTCTACCGCTGAAAGATCCCGTTGGAACTAATCCGGCATTAAGTACAGATTGTCCGTATAAATTAAATGCAAATAACATAAAAGTTAAAAGAACTATATTTTGAATTAATTTTTGTGATGTTTCTTTATAAGTTTTCACTTTATTCTCCGATATATTTTTATTAGATCTTTAATTACTTACTATTACTAAAAATGCTTTTACTTCATCAAAATCATTTTTTTCGAATATGTAAATTTACCGGCAGTTATTTGATAAAAATAAATACCCGATGGCACCAAATTGCCGTTTAAATCAGTAGCATTCCAAATAATATTATAAGAACCGGCTTGCTTCCAATTATCTACTAATTCGGTAATTAATTTTCCAAGTGAATTATAAATTCTAAGATTTACATGAACGGATTGAGGAAGTTGAAAGGAAATATTTGTTGATGGGTTAAAGGGATTGGGATAATTTTGTTCCAAATAGAACTTATCAGGTATTTTAACTGCATCATCATCAATACCAACAGTTTTATCAATAAGTAAATCTGGAAATACTTTCTGTTTGTAATTAATATGATCGATAATAACGTTATATGTTCCAACAGGAACGTCAACTATGCTAAAAAAACCATTTGCATCAGTAGTATCTATATAATTAGTACCCTCTAACCAAACTATTGCTCCGGAAATTGGGAGCTGAGAACCATGATCTTTTATCGTCCCTTCTAATCCGTCGGCAAACAAATTAGCGAATAAAACGATATTTATTAGAATAATAACTATTATATTTTTTCGCATTCTAACTCCTAGAAAATTTGGTACTTGTAATTATCGCTGATTAAAAATAAATCTTTAGGCCCAAGATCTTAATTTGTGATATCGAGCAAATATAATACCAAAGTGGCATATCTTGTCTATTAAGCCATATTTTAGTTAGAGAGCTGTTTCAATTTGAGACGTTCGTAAGTATTGCTTCCATAAAAATACAGTTCTGAATAAATATAAATAGCTGATTTCCATTAATCAAAATTTTCAATAATCTTACTATTTTTCTTAAGACTAATGCAACCTTTCCAATATTTAAAAGAGTAAAAAGCAATTGAAGGGTTTAGTTAATTTTGTAATTAAACTGCAATAAAGAAAAAGATAAAAATTGAAACGTAATTTTACATTTAGATGAAAGTGATATTTCTTACAATTTATGAATAATTATAGTTAAAATACAAAAAGCCCAACATTTTAAAAATGTTGGGCTTTTGGAATGTGAAGTTTGAAATGCCCAACTTTTTTAAAAAAGTTGGGCATTTATGTAATAACATTTCATCTCAAATTAAACCATCATATCGAATCAATAATTGTATTTAATGTTTCACTTGGTCTCATAACTTTTTCTGTTATTACCGGATCGGGCAAATAATATCCGCCTATATCAACCGGGTTTCCTTGAGCTGCAAGTAGTTCTTCATTTATTTTAGCTTCATTGTCTTCAAGTTCGTTTGCAACTTTAGCAAATTTATTTTTCAACTCTTCATCTTTGTTTTGTTCTGCCAATGCTTTAGCCCAATACATAGCAAGATAAAACGAACTTCCTCTATTATCTATTTCATTTACTTTTCTGGATGGCATTCTGCCATTTTCCAAGTACTTCCCTATTGCGTCATCTAGAGTTTCAGCAAGTAAAGTAGCTTTATCATTATTTGTTTTTTCAGCAGCTAACTCAAAGGAAGGAACCAAGGCACAATACTCACCGAGAGAATCCCATCTTAAATGACCTTCTTTCAATAATTGCTGAACATGTTTTGGTGCAGATCCGCCTGCGCCGGTTTCAAATAATCCGCCACCATTTAATAATGGAACAATTGATAACATTCTGGCACTTGTACCTAATTCAAGAATCGGGAAAAGATCTGTTAGATAATCACGAAGTACATTTCCGGTAACAGATATAGTATCTAATCCTTTACGAATTCTTTCTAATGAAAACTTCATTGCATCAACAGGTTTCATTATTTTAATTTCCAAACCATCAGTATCATGCTCAGATAAATATTCATTTACTTTTTTAATAATTTCTTTATCATGTCCTCTATTTTCATCTAACCAAAATATTGCAGGTGATCCGGTTGCTCTTGCTCTTTTAACTGCCAACGTAACCCAATCCTGTATTGCCTCATCTTTAGTTTGGCACATTCTAAAAATATCACCTGTTTCTACACTTTGTTCTAGCAATATTTCACCTGAATTATTTACTGCACTAAAAACACCATTTCCTGTTGCTTCAAAAGTTTTATCGTGAGAACCATACTCCTCTGCTTTCTGCGCCATTAAACCAACATTTGATACAGAACCCATTGTTGCCGGATCAAACTGCCCGTTTCTTTTGGCATCTTCAACTATTTCTTTATACATCGTTGCATAAGATCTATCCGGAACCATAGCAATACAATCTTGAAGTTCATCATTTTTATTCCACATTTTACCACCGTCTCTAACAACATTCGGCATTGAAGCATCAACAATTATATTATTCGGTACATGTAAATTAGTAATTCCTTTTCTTGAATCAACCATTGCAAGTTCGGGACGAGTTTCATAAACTTTTTCAATATCAGCTTCAATTTCAGCTTTTTTATCGGCAGGTAGTTTATTTAATTTTTCAAGAACATCCGCCAAACCATTATTAACGTTTGCGCCTATTTCTTTTAGTGTTTCAGCGTGTTTCTCAAGAGCCTCTTTATAATAGACAGAAACTGCATGACCAAACATAATCGGGTCAGAGACTTTCATCATCGTAGCTTTTAGGTGAAGAGATAAAAGAACATCATCTTTCTTTGCTTCTTCTATTTGTTCTGCGTAAAATTTTCGAAGTGAAGCAACATTCATAACAGCAGAATCCAGTACTTCTCCTTTTAATAATCCTAATTTTTCTTTAAGAACAGTTGCCTCTCCGGCTTCATTAACAAACTCTATTCTAACCTCGGTAGGTTCATTTAAAGTTACAGACTTTTCAGTTTCATAAAAGTCTTTTTCTTGCATATGTGCAACTCTGGTTTTTGAACCGGAATCCGGCCAAGGTTTCATCATTCTATGCGGATTCTTCTGAGCAAATTTTTTCACTGCCGCGGCAGGTCTACGGTCCGAATTTCCTTCACGTAAAACCGGGTTAACTGCAGAACCGAGAACTTTAGCAAATCTTTTTTGTAATACTTTTTCTTCATCTGTGTTTGCTTCTTCAGGATAATCCGGGATATCGTAACCTTTCTCTTGTAATTCTTTAATTGCTGATTGCAGCTGTGGAATTGATGCGCTAATATTAGGAAGTTTGATAATATTAGCTTCCGGTGTCTTAGCAAGGTTTCCAAGTTCAGCTAAATAATCAGGTATTTTTTGTTCCTCAGTAAGGTTATCCGGAAAATTTGCAATAATCCTCCCGGCTCAAGAGATGTCTTTTGTTTCAATGTTAATTCCTGTTCCTTTTGTAAATGCTTTAACTACGGGAAGTAAACTATAGGTTGCCAAAGCAGGTGCTTCATCAATTTTAGTCCAAATAATCTTATAATTTTCCATTCTTAAATCCTATATTTTTAGAAATTTTATTAATAAAAGAGAAGGTAGTTTCGACTACTTTTTTCGTTTTATTCGAATATTAAAATTACACATCTTTCTTAATAATTAAAAGTTAATTGGAAATATGAATACTTAGAATCAAAATTAGAAACCTCTGAAAAATTAATAGTTGTGTCATACTGAACTTGTTTCAGTATCTAAAAAGTAAGATTTTGAAATAAATTCAAAATGACAATATCAATATTTTTAGATATAAATAATTTTGCGGAAGTTTTAATTATTTAATATAAAAGATTTGGATCAAGCTAAATTGACTTTTAATAATAGTCAATTAGAAGTATTTTTTATTTACCACAATTACAAAATCAACTAATTTATAGGAGAGTAAAAATGAAAGCACTTTTATTTTTTGTACTTCTAGCTACTTCGTTTGTCCACCCTCAAAATACAATTCTTAAAAACACTCAAAATCAATTTGATTATGTTATAATAACAAACGAAAGCTTTATTTCAACCTGTGAAGTTTTCAAATCTCATAAAGAACTCTATAATAATTTCTCAGTACTGATAACAACCAAGAATAGAATCCTCAAAGAATTTAGCACTCATCCGGAAGTTCAAGAAAACATTCGTAATTTTATTAGTTATGCAGGAAGAAATTATTCCGAACCAAGACCAAGTTATTTTCTTATTGCTGCTGATTTAGACAGTATCCCAAATTTTAGTTTTACATCTGTTGACTTCGAAAATTATGATGATACTTCCTATTCCGATTATTATTATGCAGTTGATACATCAGAAATTGACTCTTCAAAAATATCCTATGCTATTGGGAGAGTTGCCGCAAGAAACAACCTAGAGTTAGAAAATTATTTTAACAAGGTAATAAAATACGAGTCCGATAATGATATGCATTCTTGGAATAGAAAATCATTATTTGTAACCGATGATTACTATGGTCCTGACAGTAATTATGTTGGAGATATATTTATAAAAATTGCCCAATCCATTGCGGACAGTCTACCCGACTTTATAAATTCTAAATTTATTATTCCAATTGATACTTCAAATTTTTGGGGTAATACCGATTCTATTATTGTAAACTTAAATTCAGGAATGTCCGCAGTATTTTTTATTGGGTTTAGCGATAATACACTTTTCACACATGACTCACTTTTTACTGCAATCGATGTAAGTAAATTACAGAACGATGATAAACCATTCTTTATATCAATTATGGGAGAACAACAATTTTCGAGAGGCGAAAATACTAGTATGATTAATGAAATGATTCTCTCGTCAAAAGGAGCTTTAGCTTCAATAAATTCTGTTGGGATTCATTTTGTGTCAGCAGGAAATAATTTCTACAATTCAATTTGGCAACTTTTATTTTCTGATTTATCCATTGGTGAAATTTATCTCAGCACTATGAATAGTAATATTCACTCCTCTGAGAAGAGAAAATACAATATATTTGGAGATCCTTCAGTCAAATTAAAAACAGATTTTATTTCCGAAGTAGATGAAATAACTAATAATATTCCTTCAGAGTATACACTATATCAAAACTATCCAAACCCGTTCAACCCTACAACAATAATTAAATATTCTCTTCCAAACGTAGTGGATGTAAATTTTTCATCCCATACAAAACTTATGGTTAATGATATTTTAGGTAAGGAAGTTGCAACTTTAATAAATGAACAACAAAAGCCTGGTAATTACCAACTGCACTTCAATGGTGAAAATCTTGCAAGTGGAATTTATTACTACCAATTACGCTCGGGCAATTTTAGTAAAACCAAGACAATGGTTTTATTGAAATAAGAAAATACCTTTAGCTTTTTTAATGAAAATTTTAAACCGGAAGTAAATATAATTCAGCAAAATAGTTTTTAGGATCAGTCCAAACTTTGCTTATTGTAAATAAATTTTCACAAAGTTTTTCGATAGCTTCAATGGTATATTTATGTGAGTACTCCGTTAAAAGTTTTTCATTTTTCTGTATGTAAAACAAGTCCTCTCCAATACTTACATTTTGGTCAACAAGACTAATTAAATACATCTCGATTCTATTTTCAATTTCATTATAGACAGCTTTATGCTCAAAGTTTTCCAAAACAAAATCACTGCCAAATTGGTCATTAATACTTTGCAAAATATTAAGATTAAACTCGGCTGTAACATTCATCGAATCATTGTATGCATCCAATAATACTTTAGTATCTTTCACCAGGTCAATACCTAAAATAAATCCATCGCCTTTTTTAATTTCACTTCTAATAATTTTCAGAAAATTTCTGCTTTCAGATTTTGTAAAATTCCCTAAAGTTGAACCGGGGAAAAATATAACTCTTTGTTCCGCTTCACCATGAATTTCCGGCAACTGTAAAGGTTTTGTATAATCAGCAGCTAACGGACGAATTTCTAACCCCGAAAATTCTTGGTTTAACTTTATTACCGTTTCATCAAGATGTTGTTCTGAAATATCAATTGGTACATAACCGCCTAGTTGTTTAATATTTTCAAGCAGTAATCTAGTTTTAGTACTGCTGCCGCTTCCAAATTCGACAAGTAAAGAATTATCTCTAAAACACTCGGTTATACTTGAAATATTTTCACTGAGAATAGACCATTCAGTCCGGGTTAAATAATATTCATCCAACTCACAAATCTTATCGAATAACTCCGAACCTCTTTTATCATAAAAATATTTACTGGAAATCCTCTTTGGAGTTTTATTCAGGCCATCCAGTAGTTCTTTGGAAACTTTATCTACAACTATTTCGTTAATCATAATTTAATCTACGTCCTTTGCAAGTCTTATTCCCATAAACTGCCAACGTGAATGCGGTGGGAAAAAATTTCTGTATGTATTTCTTATATGAGTTTTAGATGTTGCACAAGAACCGCCTCTTAATACCATTTGGTTCGACATAAATTTCCCGTTATATTCTCCAATAGCACCTTCCGGAACTTTATAACCGGAATAAGGGAGATAACTGCTTTGTGACCACTCCCAAACGTTTCCGTACATTTGTTTAATTCTATTATTATCCATTTTTGCTGATGGATGAAAACTTTCATTTTCAACAAAATTTCCTTCAATCTTTAACCCTTGTGATGCTACTTCCCATTCTCTTTCGGTAGCTAATCTGGCATTTGTCCATCTTGCATATGCATCGGCTTCATAATGTGAAACATGACAAACCGGTTCATTAAGTTCTATTTCTCTAAAACCGTTTAAGGTAAAGTACATCCACTTATCCCCTATTTTTCTCCAATACAAAGGAGCTAACCATTGTTCTCTTTCAACTGTAGCAAATCCATCGGATAACCAAAACTCTGCCCTTTTATAACCGTTATCATTTATAAATTCTAGATATTCTTTATTAGTAACTAATCTATCAGAAATTGAAAAAGAATTGAGATATTGTTTGTGCACCGGTTTTTCATTGTCATAAAAAAATCCGTCACCATCATACCCTATTTGATAAACTCCTTCATCAAATTTAATCCAATTAATATTTTCAATCTTTTGTTCAGCAATTTTTTCAATTGGTTTATAAACGGGATAAAGAGGATTCATAGAAAACAAGTGTTTGATATCAGTAAGCATTAACTCTTGATGCTGCTGTTCATGGTTTAACCCAATTTCTATAACAACTTTTATTTTATTGAAAGATTCCTCATCCGTTTTCTCTAAAAATTCTATCATGTATTTATCTACGTACTTTCTATATTCAAAAACTTCTTTAACTGTCGGGCGAGATAACATTCCTCTGTGAGGTCTGAAAAATCTATCACCGGCTTGCACATAATAAGAGTTGAATAAATATGCATATTGTTCATTAGGTGATTTATAGTTGGGATTTACCTTACCTAAAACAAAAGTTTCAAAGAACCAACTTACATGAGCTAAGTGCCATTTTGTAGGACTCATATCCGGCATTGATTGTATTACATAATCTTCCGTTTTAAGCGGTTCACAAATCTTTTCTGAAAATTGTCTTATTTGCTTATATCTTGAAATTATTGATTGTGTTGTCATATAAATCTGCAATTTGTTTTTTTTACAATATAAATTTTTAGGGAATAAACATTGTCAATTTATTTATGAAAAAGTGTAAGATTTCTGACAAATATTTAAATAGTCCTTAAAACCAAAGCTTTGAAGAGGTGTTCATAGTCATGAAGGGACAAGTCGAGCTATGTTTATTCAACTACCCTCATAACCGGATAAAGATTATACTTCTTATCA
>JAJRZB010000337.1 GCA_024275455.1 Bacteroidota bacterium
TATTTGCTTCCCAAGGTTCAACATCCAAAGGGTAATAATCTTGGTAGGATACTTCCGAAGTGTAATATTCATCAGCTAAACCAGCTAACCCATGTCCAAACTCATGAACAAAAATATGTTTGGATTTTTGATTATCAACAACTGTTGTTGAATAATAATTATAAATTGCTCCGCCTCCGTATTTTTCAGAATTGACTAAAATATAAATCTGGTCATACGGAACATTTGATGCATAATTTCTAACCGTTTTATTATCAATTGTCATTACATAACGTTCACTATCAAAAGTATAAAAGGATGAATTAAGTGCTGTACTTTTCCAAATTGTATCACCGGGAATGTCAACACCTGAGTCATTAGAATATGCTTCAATGCCCCAAATATTTATGCTATTTTTATAGGTAGAAAATGGTTCATACTCAAATAAATATCCGGCAAATCTTTTGCAATCTTCTTTAAACTTTTTCATTTCTTCTTTTGTATATCCATCGGGAATAAAAACTATATCTAAAGAATTTTTTGGTTTCTTGGAATAAACTACTTTAAATTTTTCTGCTTTGTTCAGTTTCTCTTTCTTAATAAAATAACTATTCGGATCAATAATAAACTCATGACGTTTCTTAAAATTATTGTATCTGTCTCTATCATGTATTTCAACTCTTACCGAGTCTTTGGGGTAAGGGAAAACTAAAGTTTCACTCAATGTTCTGTATATTTTCTTTGCTTCATCCGTAGTTTGCCATTCTTGAAATAGAGAAGAATATCCTCTTGAATAAATTAGTTTGTTGGAATGCAGATCATAAACAAAAAACATAAAATGACCAAAATTTAATGTGTCAATCAGATTTGTCTTTGAACCTCCCCAATAGGGTTCTTCAATTAGTTCATCAAATGTAAAAAAGTCAGAAGTATCATTGCCGGAGTGGAAATAATCAAGACGTAATGTTTTATCAAAAAAGAAATCATCAAAATTAACTTGTGCATAATTTAGATTTGTTATAACCAGAACAAAGAGTACAATTTTCATTATCTCTCCTAAAACATTAAAAAATAAGGGAACGCTGAGGACACTGATTTTCTCAGATTTTATATTTTTAAAATTGTATCAAATAATTAATTCTCATTCATTCCAATATATTTTCTCAACCTCACAACTTCCTCGATCCCGGTTTAACTGCAGGAGTTCCTTCTTTACACATCGGACAATCTTCAGGTAAATAAGAAATTACTTCCATTTGTAAAGTGCTTACTTGGGGAACACCAAAATTTACTTTTCCGTTACTGCGGTCAACAATCATCCCGACTCCAATAACATTACCTCCGTTTGCTTTAACAATATTCATAACTTCAAAAACAGAACCACCGGTTGTTACAACATCTTCACAAACTAATATATTTTCGCCTTGCTTTATTTCAAATCCTCTGCGAAGAATTAAATCCTTATCTGCTCTTTCGGCAAAAATAAACTTTTTATTTAACTGTCTTGCAACTTCTTGTCCCACAACAATACCGCCAATTGCCGGAGAAATAACTATATCAATTTCAAATCCCTTAAAGTATTCGGAAATAATATTACAAATTATTGTAGTATACTTAGGATATTGCAGTACTTTAGCACATTGAAAATACTGATTGCTGTGTCTGCCGGATGTCAACAAAAAATGCCCGTCTAATAGGGCATTTGTTTTTTTGAAAATGTTTA
Organism: Bacteroidota bacterium; assembly: GCA_024275455.1. GTDB lineage: Bacteria > Bacteroidota > Ignavibacteria > Ignavibacteriales > Melioribacteraceae. The sequence goes on from JAJRZB010000337.1 coordinate 1,703, forward strand.
ATAATTCTTCGTTTTTCATTTTAGTTTTTATTTTCCAACTTTTTTATTAGATCAAAATCTTTTCAGTAATTCCGTTTTCTGAATGTGTTGAAACGGATATTTTTACTTTATTCCATGAATGAATAAAAATATTTGGATGGTGATTAAGTTTCTCTGCAATTAATCCAACCTTTGTTACAAAACTCATTACATCAACAAAGTTTTTAAACAAGTAATCTTTAACCAGCTCATTACTACTTAACTGCCAGCCATCTAAATCTTTTAGTTGAATTGTAATTTCATTTTCTGTCAAAAGCATAAATCAGACTTTCTTAATCAACTTTCTCTTCTGAAGGATTTTCTTTTTCGTGCTTTTCTTCGTCTTTATTTACCTTTATGGGTTTAGCAACAAAATAAAGTTCATCAGTATTTTTTTTATGCTTAACAATTATTTTTTCACCTTCTCTAAAAGCTTCTCTAAGAATTTCTTCAGCGAGAGGATCTTCAATATATTGTTGTATTGCTCTACGCAAAGGTCTTGCACCAAATTTCGGATCAAACCCTTTATCGGCAATAAAATCTTCTGCCGATGAGTGAAGTTCAATCTCCATTTTGTTTTCTTTAAGGTTATTAACCAAATCACTCATTTCAATTGATGCAATTTTCTTAATGTCTTCCCTTTCAAGATTTCTAAACACTATGGTTTCATCTATTCTATTTAGGAATTCGGGATTAAACAATTTTTTCATTGCATCTTCAACAGTATTTTTCAAATTACTGTATTTATCCGAATTGCTTTCTCCGCCAAAACCATATCCACCGGTGGCTTTAATATTTTTAGTTCCAACGTTCGAAGTCATTATAATAATTGTGTTTTTAAAATCTACTCTTCGTCCTAAACTGTCAGTCAACATTCCATCATCTAATACTTGCAGCATAATATTGAAAACATCAGGATGAGCTTTTTCAATTTCATCAAAAAGTACAACAGAATAAGGTTTTCTTCTAACTCTTTCTGTAAGTTGCCCACCTTCTTCGTAACCTACATATCCCGGAGGAGCACCTACCAAACGAGAAACCGCATATTTTTCCATGTACTCACTCATATCAATTCTAATCAAAGAATCTTCAGAATCGAAAAGATATTTGGCTAATTCTTTTGCAAGTTGAGTCTTACCAACACCTGTTGGACCCAAGAAAATGAAGCTTCCAATCGGTTTGTTTGGATTTTTCAACCCGGCTCTAGTTCTTCTTATTGCTTTTGAAAGTTTATTTATTGCTTCATCTTGACCAACAATTTTTTCTTTAATTACATCTTCCATTTTCATAATTTTTTCAGACTCGGCTTGGACTACACGCGTAACCGGAATTCCGGTCATCATGGAAACTACAGTACCAATATCTTCTTCAGTAACATCGTAAACTTCCGTTTTCATTTTCTCTTCCCAAGCGGTTTTTGCAGCTTCAAGTTCTAACTGCAATTGTCTTTCTTGGTCTCTAAGCCGGGCAGCTTCTTCATAATCTTGCCGTTTAACAACATTAATTTTCTCTTGTTTTATTGCATCAACCTTGCTTTCTAATTCAAGAATTTCTTCTGAAACCGTAAAGTTACCCATATGAACTCTTGAACCGGCTTCGTCTAAAACATCAATAGCTTTATCCGGTAAATGTCTATCGGTAATATATCTGTCACTTAATTTTACAGATGCTTGAATAGCTTCATCCGTATATTTAACATGATGGTGTTCTTCATATTTAAACTTAATAAACTCTAATATTTCTATAGTTTCCTCAACTGTTGGAGGCTCAACCATTACTTTTTGAAAACGTCTGTCAAGAGCACCGTCAGTTTCAATAAACTTTCTATATTCATCTAAAGTTGTTGCACCAATACACTGGATATCGCCCCGAGCTAATGCCGGTTTAAACATGTTGGAAGCATCTAAAGAACCTGAAGCACCACCGGCTCCAACAATTGTATGAAGCTCATCTATAAATAAAATAACATCAACAGCTTTTTCAAGTTCATTCATCAAAGCTTTCATTCGCTCTTCAAATTGCCCTCTGTATTTAGTTCCGGCAACAAGTCCGGCTAAATCTAAAGTAACAACTCTTTTTTCCTGAAGAATTCTGGGCACTTTCCTCTGATGAATTCTTAGTGCTAAACCTTCGGCAATTGCAGTTTTTCCAACTCCTGGTTCTCCAATTAGAACAGGGTTATTCTTTTTTCTTCTGCTTAAAACTTGGGCAACTCTTTCAATTTCTTTTTCTCTTCCCACTACCGGATCAAGTTTATCATCAGCTGCCATTTTAGTAAGATCTCTACCAAAGTTGTCTAACACAGGAGTTTTTGTCCGTTCAGTTTTTTTACCTTGCGGCTGAGGGACATTCGGTTTTCTCTCCGAAGGACTTTTTCCACTTAATATATTATTAAGTTCAGCTCTCGCCGTTTCATAAGTTATATTAAACTGATTCAAAATTTGTGTAGCAATATTATCTTCATCCCTTAAAAGAGAAAGAAGTACATGCTCGGTACCAATTACATCAGATTTATATATTTTTGATTCGATCTGTGTTATCTTAAGAACTTTTTCTGCTTGCTTAGTTAACGGAATATTTCCAATTGTTAAAGTTCCGCCGGAGGTTTTTACCGTTTCTTCAATAGTTTTTTTAAGATTCTGTACGTCAACACCTAAATTTAGAATAATTCTTATCGCCACTCCATGGCTTTCGCGAATAATTCCTAATAAAAGATGTTCTGTCCCTATATAATCATGCCCTAAACGTAAAGCTTCTTCACGACTAAGTCTAATAACTTCTTGTACTCTTTCTGAGAAATTTCCTTCCATTTTGTTTCCAGTCCTTCAAAATTTTTAAAATATCAAATAATAATTAAAAGAAATATAGACATTGCAACGAGTCTAATCAAGGTAATTAGATTTTATTAACTATAATCGAGTTTTTGTCCCTTAAATTCAATTAATATTTTATGTATATTCCGGTTTACATTTACTTAGTAAGTAATATTTGCTAAATTTAGTAATAAATAAATAGAATTGATAATGAATATCAAGGAGTAATTATGGAAGCGTTTACAGGTTTATCTATTGTTGTGGTTATTGGAATAGTATTTTTCCTTATACTATTCACCTATTTTGTTCCAATAGGTCTGTTTATTACAGCCTATTTTTCCGGTGTAAAGTTAAAAATATTTAAAGACCTGGTTGGAATGAGACTTAGGAAGGTTTCTCCAACTGTTATTGTGCGAAACTTAATTTCTGCAACTAAGGCTGGAATAAGTTTAGATGCTGCTGCTTTAGAAGCCCATTATTTAGCCGGAGGAAATGTAACTAAAGTTGTTAACGCATTAATTTCTGCAAACAAAGCTAATTTGGATTTATCATTTGAAAAAGCGGCTGCAATTGATTTAGCTGGTCGTGATGTTTTGGAAGCTGTTAAAATGTCAGTTGTACCAAAAGTTATAGAAACACCGTTAGTAGCCGCTGTGGCAAAAGATGGTATTCAGTTAAAAGCTGTTGCCAGGGTTACTGTTAGAGCTAACATAGAGCGATTGGTTGGTGGTGCAGGTTAAGCCACAGTGTTAGCAAGAGTTGGAGAAGGTATTGTTTCCACAATTGGTTCAAGTGATACTCACAAAATCGTATTGGAAAACCCTGATAATATTTCTAAATCGGTATTATCAAAAGGATTAGATGCCGGTACTGCATTCGAAATTCTTTCTATTGATATTGCTGATGTTGATGTAGGAACAAATATTGGTGCAATTTTACAAACAGATCAAGCAGAAGCTGATCTTAAAGTTGCGCGGGCAAAAGCAGAAGAAAGACGTGCAGCCGCAGTTGCTCTTGAACAAGAAATGAGAGCTACTGTAGTTAAAGCGGAAGCTGAAATTCCACTGGCAATGGCAGAAGCTTTTAGAAATGGTAATTTGGGTGTTATGGATTATTATAATCTCAAAAATATTCAGTCGGATACAGATATGAGAAAAAGTATAGCCGATAGTGATAAGAAAAAGGATGAGAAAAAATAGTTATGGAAGACTTTTTTCAAATAATAATAATAATTTTCTTTATGCTTAGTTCAATTGCTTCTTCGATGAAGAAAAAGAAGAAAAAACAGCAGCATGAAAAAAAGCCGATGCCCAGACCCGCTGATTCTAAACCACAGGTGAAAGCTCAAAAGCAAAAAACATCTGCTGAAATTCTTGAAGAAATTCTCGGGTTAAAAGTTGAAATGCCGGAGCCTCCAACAAAAGAGGCTCCTGTAATTCTTGAAGAGAATGAAAACATTGATACTTGGAACCCTTCTTCGGAATATGATAATAATTTTGAATACAACAAACACGATGACAGAAATTTGGATTATGAAGAAAGTGTTCTTTCAAAGAAATTAGAATTTTCACAAGATCGTGATAAACGCAAAACCTTTGTAGATGAAGAAATAACAATTTCTAAAACAAAAGACAAAACTGTTGCTCAAAAATTATTTTCAGATCGTGATAATTTGAAAGATTATATCATCATTCAGGAAATATTAAATAAGCCAAAAGCTCTTCGAAGATAATGCCTAAAAAATATCGTTTAAGTAAGATTAACAAAGCTGCTTCTGCTCCAAAAATTTTTGAAGAATCTCACTTTGAAATTGATTATCGACATGAATTGAATCCTGCACAATTTGAAGCTGTAACCTCTACCGAAGGAGCTTATTTAGTAATTGCCGGTGCCGGAACTGGTAAAACTCGTACTTTAGTCTATAGAGTTGCTCGTTTAGTGGAAATGGGAATTGATCCGAAATCAATTTTACTTTTAACGTTTACACGCAAAGCCGCTCGTGAAATGATGAACAGAGCTGCAATACTTTTAGATAATAGATGTTCCAAGATAAACGGAGGCACTTTTCATTCATTTGCTAACCTAACTTTAAGAAAGTATGCTAAACTAATCGGAATTGATTCAGGTTTCACCATTCTCGACCAAGGTGATAGTCAGGATGTAATAAATTTAATTCGAGCACAATTGGACTTGGTTAAACTAAAAAAAAGATTTCCTAACAAGCAAACCATAAATAAAATAATCAGCCTAAGTATTAACACAGGTAAAAAGATTGAAGAAATTCTTTTTGAAGAATATCCTCATTTTGCTGAACATGTTGAAAAAATTAATGAAATTGCAAAAATTTATTCCGCATATAAAAGAAAAAGTGAGTTGCTTGACTACGATGATTTGCTTGTTTATCTAAGAGATTTTTTAAATGACAAAACAAAATCCCAAACATTAACAAGCTCTATTAAGTATGTTATGATTGATGAATTTCAGGATACCAACAAACTTCAAGCTGATATCGTTTTAGGGTTAGCCCAACATAATAACAATATTATGGTTGTAGGTGATGATTCACAATCGGTATATTCCTTCCGTGGAGCCAATTTTAAAAATATAATGAATTTCCCGAAGTTATTTCCAGACGTTAAAATAATTATGTTAGAAGAAAATTATAGGAGTACTCAAGAAGTTTTAGATTTTGGAAATCATATAATTGAAACTGCAATTGAAAAATATCCCAAGCAATTATTTACACGCAAAACCAGTGGTGAGCTTCCGGCAATTATTTCTGCAACAACTGAAAATATGCAGTCCAGATTTATAGTTGATAGAATACTTGAACTTAGAGAAGAGAATATTCCCTTAAATGATATTGCAGTTTTATTTAGGTCATCATTTAGTTCCTTCGATTTGGAAATTGAACTTAATAAAGCAAATATACCATACCAAAAATTTGGGGGAATGAAATTTATTGAAACTGCCCATGTAAAAGATGTACTTGCATTTTTACGAATAGCTGAAAATCCAAAAGACGTTGTGAGTTGGTACAGAGTATTATTGCTTCATTAAGGAATTGGTCCTAAAAAAGCACAGGATATTCTTGGTAAAATTACTTCAGGGGAACTTAACATTAAATCTCACCCTTAAAAAACACTTGCTAAACCCGTAAAAGAAAATATTTTTAACCTATTTCTTTGTTTGCATCGTATTTATACCAGCAAGCAACTACCAACAGAATTGGCAGAAATTGTTTTAGATTATTACACTCCTTTATTCAAAGCGAAATATGATGACCATAACAAGCGTAAAAAAGATTTGGATATTTTTATAAACATTACCGAGAACTACAAAAGCCTAACCTCCCTTTTAGCGGATATGGCTCTTGATCCTCCGACAGATAGTGTTACTGACATTGCCGAGGAGGATAAAGAGGAAGAGTACCTTACACTTTCAACAATTCATTCTGCAAAAGGATTAGAATGGCACACTGTGTTTATTATTCACGCTGTTGAAGGCTTTTTCCCATCAAGTATGAGTTATGATAAAATAGAAAGTTTGGAAGAGGAAAGAAGATTAATGTATGTAGCATCAACAAGAGCAAAACAAAATTTATATATAACGTACCCAATGAATATTTTTGACAGACATAATGGAATGACACTCTCAAAACCATCCCGTTTTATTGCTGATGTAACTGAAGAACTTGCAGAAGAGTGGTTACTGGAAGAAGATTTTTAAAAGAAAGAAATGATTGATTAAGCGAATGGATAATTAATTGAGAAAGTAAATAATTTTATTTTATTATTATTTTGGTTTAGTTAGCATAATTTATAAGAACATAAACCTGTCATTTCGATCCCGATGTTTTTTTATCGGGAGATAAATCTCCTAAGTTAAAATACTTTAAGACACCTTAATTGCAGAATATAGAAATAGTAGATTTGTAACACAGATTTTCAATCTGTGATTTTTAGATAAAATAACAACAAAAATATGATTATTGCAGTAATAATATTCTTGCTTTTCAGTTTAATTTTAATTTACGGTAACTTGATAAACACATTTGAACCTGGGTTAGGTAACAGTACAACTAAAATTAGTGTTATTGTTGCGGCAAAGAATGAAGCACAAAATATTCCATCTCTAATAACTTCACTCTCCAAACAAAATTATCCAAAACAAAATTATGAAGTGATAATTATAGATGATAATTCTGAAGATCAAACTTTTGAAATTACGAAAAAAAGTATTGAAGGTTTATCAAACTTTATAATTCTAAAAGTAGTCGAGAAAAAATACGTTGGAAAAAGAGGTGCTTTGCAATTTGGGATTGAGCAAGCGAAACATCCTAACATTCTTATCACAGATGCCGATTGCACTGCCAGTGAAAATTGGATAAAAGCATTTTCAACAAAATTTTATGCTGGTTACGATTTTATTTTTGGGGTTGCTCCATACAAGAAAAATAATTCTTTTATAAATAAAGTTGCCTGCTTCGAAAATTTGCGAACTCATATTCTTACTTTCGGTTTTGCCAAACTTGGTCTTCCCTACTCCGCTGCTGCGAGAAGTTTCGGTTTTAAAAAAGAATCATTCATAAAAATAGAAGGATTCAAAAACACTACCGACACTTTAAGCGGTGACGATGATTTACTTTTACTCGAGGCAGTAAAAAACAATTTAAAGATTACAACATTAACAGATCCGGAAGCATTTGTATTCTCCTAAACAAAAAAAACTTTTTCTGAATACTTGAAACAAAAAGCCAGACACACTTCCACTTCAAATTATTATTCATTAAAAATGAAATTAATTCTCGGTATGTGGCATATATTAAACTTATTATTTTTAATATCCCCTTTGCTAATGTTTATTGAAATAAACTTTGGACTTTTCTTTATTGCAAAACTTATTGTTGATTTTATTACAGTAAAATTACTGATGAAAAAATTCAGTTATAAATTTAGTGTTCTAGAAATCTTTTATCTACAAATAATTTATGAAATAATGTTAATTATAAATTACCAAAAAGGAACGTTTGGCAAAAGTGAGTGGTAATGTAAAAGTATAGATATGATTAAAAGTCTTCTCAGTTATGTTTTTTGTTGTACTTTAATACTTAAAATTATAAATTTTCAATAAGCATTATTAGTAGACATAATATGCAGTCACCTTTTATTTAGATCCATTATATTTTGTTTATTTGAAGATTGGACAACATTATTTTTAATATTTATTTCTAATTAGTATTTAATATAATAACAAAGTATCCTATGCCAAAAATATTTGAAATATCGAAAATCATTTAAATAAGGTTTTATTTGATGTGGAGAAA
>JAJRZB010000338.1 GCA_024275455.1 Bacteroidota bacterium
GTTTAATATAATTCCTTCGGCTAAGTTTTTTTTAGATACAATTACTTTTTTTGATATGTAAGCAGAAAAACTGCTGTAAATTCCATCTAATTCTTCTTTTAGCTTTTCTTCAGTTAAATAGTGATCGACAAGATTTTTATTACTGAACCCGCTAATATTAATATGCGCATTAAATTTTATTATATTTTCACTTATACTTTTGTCAAAGCCGCTTAAAATGGAAATGGCAATAATTAAAACCGCTACACCGAGAGCAATTCCTGTAATTGTTATAACAGAGATTAATGATAAAAAGTTCGTACCCTTTTTGCTTTTTATATAACGTATAGCAATTGTTAATGGAAGTTTCATAAAAAAGTGTATTAAAAAAATGTATAAGATTTTGTGTAAAATTATAATTTATAAAGATATAAATATAATTTTGTAGATGTAAAAATTTTATTCAAGTAATTGACATTCATTTAATAAAAATTTAACTTTACATCTTGATTTTTTTAATGCTCTTTACTTACTGATTAATGAGAAACTAAATCCCGAATAGGCTATAATCGGGGCGTAGCGTAGTCCGGTTAGCGCGCCTGCTTTGGGAGCAGGAGGTCGCAGGTTCGAATCCTGCCGCCCCGACAAATACAACCGAATTTTGCTTGTTTTACGGGATGCGCCCGTAGCTCAATTGGATAGAGCAACAGCCTTCTAAGCTGTAGGTTAGTGGTTCGAGTCCACTCGGGCGTACATAGGTAAATTACAAAATTGAAATAATATAATTTATTATTTGAATATTGTAGTTTGTAATTTATTTTATGGTGGGTGTAGCTCAGTTGGTTAGAGCGTCTGGTTGTGGCCCAGAAGGCCGTGGGTTCAAATCCCATCACTCACCCAGGTATAAAATTTTAGTTTTGCCAGGCCCCATCGTCTAATGGTTAGGACCTCGCCCTTTCACGGCGGTAATAGGGGTTCGAATCCCCTTGGGGTCACCAAAAAAGCCTTGAAGTTTTCTTCAAGGCTTTTTTATTTTATTCACACTGTAGTATATTTGAAAAAAAAATCCATAAATAATAATTTTCATTTATTTATTTGTTTAGCTAAATTCAGTATTATCAAAATTTAGTTTTGTCAAATGAAAAATTATTCTGATTATCCGCAAAATTTACCGCTTAATGACGATTACCAAACTGACCCGTCAATTCCTAAATCATTATTTGCTTCTTTTTTGTTTTACATAAGGGTGCTAAAAGTGGTTAGGTTTGCTAACGGGCAGACAAAACAAAAAATTTATGACAGATATAACTGGGTTGCATCTTCATTGGCAATTTTAAAAGCTGCTGAAAGTGTAGGGATAAAGGTGAGTGTTAAGGGAATGAAAAATATCAGTTCTTTTGACGGTCCGGCAGTAATTGTTGGCAACCATATGAGTACTTTGGAAACACTTCTTCTTCCATCTTTTATACAACCGGTAAAGAGTGTTGTTTATGTGATAAAAAAGGAATTGGTAGATTTTCCTCTTTTCGGACCGGTTGCTGCTGCAAGGCATCCGATTATTGTGGGAAGAACTAATCCCAGAGATGATCTTAAAACTGTTATGGAAGAAGGATCACAAAATCTACAAAGCGGAAGATCCGTTATTATTTTCCCTCAAAAAACCCGAAGTCCATATTTTGATAAATCTTCTTTTAATTCTTTGGGAGTTAAATTAGCTAAAAAGAATAATGTGCCGGTTATTCCCTTAGCCTTAATAACAGACGCCTGGGGGAATGGTAAATTAATTAAAGAAATGGGTAAAATTGATCCTTCAAAAAAAGTCTTTTTCGAGTTTGGTAAACCGATGAAAGTTGAAGGAAACGGTTCAGCACAACACAAAGCGGTTTTAAGTTTTATTGAGCAAAAGTTTAAAGAATGGGGCAGACCGGAATTAGTGCTTTGATTGATAATAGTTTTTAAAATCCATATATCTTTACTTTCCAGCTTTATTCATTTCTATCATTTTCAAATGTTTTAATTAGAGATCTATTAAACTGCTAAAAGGCCAATGAACAAAGACGGAAAAATAGCAGAAAAATATTTAATAAAATTGTTTAATAATAAAATTGATTATGAACATGATGGAAATATTCCCCCGGATTTTTCTATAGGAGATTTAGCAATTGAGGTTCGTAGGTTAAATAGAAATTATCTTAATGATTCTAAAGTAGAGGGTCTGGAAGAATTGCAATTTAGAATACAAAATGTTTTAAAAAAAAGTTTAGAGTTATTTAATTCAAAAAATATTGATGAGTCTTATTGGGTTTTTATACTATATGGAAAAGAAATAAATTATAATACTAGACATTTATTTAAGCAATTTAATAAAACACTGCAGCAATTCCTTGATTCTGATTTGCCTGATAATTCTAAATTTAAGGTAAATAATTTTATTGAGATGGGATTTTTAAAAGCTCATAAAAAATACAATAAGCTATTTAAAAATCTCGGAGGCACTAATTTTAATACTTTTGGATTTGTCAATGCAGTAATTATCGAGAATGTTTCGTATTGTATATCTGAAAAATCTAGTAAAATCTTACCTTATAAAAATAAATACAAATCATGGTGGTTAATATTAGTAAATCATCTTTATGCTAACCTAAAAATTGAAGATAATTTAGAAATTAAGAAATATTTAAGTTCAACAGGGGAATTTGAGAAAGTTATTGTTCTTGATCCATCAAATTTGGAAGTAATCTTTGAACTGAAAGCAGTATAGCAGATCACTCAACTTTTGAATTTTTGTTATTCCCTTTGCAAGTAACCTTTTCTCATTTTAAAACAATCTTTGGATAAAGAGGTAAGTTTTTTTATTTTCATAAAATTATTTTAAAAAATTGGTATATCATGAAAATAATCAAACCTAAAAAGTTAAATAAAGGTGATGTAATTGGTATAATCTCTCCCGCTTCAAGTCCGGATGATCTCTCCAAAATTGAAAGTGGTGCAGAATATTTAGAAAAGCAAGGGTACAGAGTAGAAATTGGTAATAATGTAGGAAAAGTTCACGGTTATTTAGCCGGTTCCGATGAGGAAAGATTAGATGATTTTCATGAAATGTTTTCAAATAAAAACGTTAAAGCAATTTTTTCAGTCCGCGGTGGCTATGGTTCCGGCAGACTTTTAGATAGAATAGATTTTAATCTTATTAAAAAAAATCCTAAAATATTAGTCGGATATAGTGATATTACCGCACTCCAAATGGCAATTTTTAAGAAAACCGGTTTGGTAACTTTTGCCGGACCAATGCTTGCTACGGATTTTTCCGGTAGAATAAATAAATTTGCCGAAGAAAATTTTTGGAAGATTATTACAAATACTAAGAAAATAGGTAAA
>JAJRZB010000339.1 GCA_024275455.1 Bacteroidota bacterium
AAAAATACTTGTTTGTCTTCATAATCTTTATCAAAAATTTGACAAGCATATATCTGTCCGGGCCTTGTATATTCTTCATCATAAATTTTTGTAAGTAAAAATTTAATTAGAAACAAATAAGCTTCGTTATCTTCAACCCCTGAACTCCAAAGAGTATTATGTATTTGTGTTCTTAATTGCGATAGTTTTTCTTTTGTAATAGCTTTTAGAGCAGTATCCTTTTTATCTTTTTTTCTAATTTTTCTTTTTGGTTTATCATAATTGTATGGAATTTCATTACCAGCTGAGATAAAGCTTTTTTTCTCCCAATCCTCATAAGTTTTAAATTCATTTTTATCAATAATTATTAAGTTATCTTGAATTTTGCCCTCTGTAAATTCAATAGAATAATATACAAGATAATGAACTTTTGTTTTATTCTTTTTCTCTTCCTCATCAGATAGATTAAATAGTTGTCCTCTTATTTCGTGCTTATCAGTTTCAAATTTATGAGGGGCTTTAACTTCAATGAATAAAAACGGATTTCCGTGTTTATCTTTTACTATTACATCAATTCTGCCTGTGTTTTTGTTTTTCTTATCTCTTCCGATTGAACTTTGAACATACTCTTTTTCAATTTCAATATTTCCTTCTATATAGCCAAATTCATTTACAAGCCTATTTATTAAAAAAGCTCTCACAACTTCTTCATCACCGGTAAGAACTTTTAATGTTCTGTTACTTTTAAATTTTTCAGAATAACTAACAGTTTCTTTTTCAAGGTTTATTTCTGCAACCTTGTTTTTCTGCTTGTTTAAAATCTTTTGTATTATTTCGTTCCAGTCAGTCATTTATTTATCTTCCATTTTCATTTTATAAATTTTATACCAATAGAAAAAAGCTTCGGGATTGGATTTTTTTAGTTTGTTTAATTTATTATTCATTGGTTTATCAATCAGCCAATCTTTCATTTGTAATGGATTGGTATATTTCTCTATTTTATCGGCATCATGCCTAATTAATGTTGCAAGATAAGCAGCCTTGGAAGCATGAATAATTGTTTTTTCAATATTGTAATTTTCAGAGAAAATAAAAGCTCTAATTCTTTGTATTCCTAATTTTAGTTGTTCAAAGTCTCCCTTTCCGTCAACTCCTCTACTTGCAATTGTCAATGATGTTTGAAATATATCTTCAATTACGTCTTCAACAGTAAGGTTATTTTTATTTCTGTGCTTTAATTCCGTTTTTGCAAATTTTGAAAATGTAGATTTAATAATTTCCAGATTTTCAACTTTATCAAATAAATTACCGATATCGTAAAGTTGTTTAATTATTTCCATACTCATACTGTGTTCACTTTTGGAATATGGAATTCCTGTTGTGTTTGGGGCAAATGCAGTAAGTTTATCGCCCAGAATATCTTCCGGCGAAGGAATGTTAACTTGTAACGGTTTATCAATTATTGGGACAAAAGAAGAATTTACCGGCAACTGAATAATATTATGATAATTAATTTTTTCAAATAAAATATCTAATAAAACATAGTCTTCTTCTTTATTTGTTTTATAAAGTGGAATATAGAAAAACTTAAAATGAGATTTGGTAATCTGAGTAGTAGTATTTCTTTTTTGCAGTTCTTTACGCAAAAATCTTTGTTCTTCAACAACTTTATCTAAAATAGCATCCAACTCTTTTGTTTCTTCCGGTAAGATTATATCAATATCAATTGAAAGTCTTTTGGTGGAATTAAAATGAAGCATTAATGCTGTACCACCTTTAAAAGTGAATTTCACTTTCTGCTTAACGAGTCCCTCCAACAACAGCAGGGCACGAATTACTTTTTCTATAAGAATTTTATCAACGTTCTTATTTTCTTTTGAAGTTTTATTTATCCAAGCTATATTTATTTCTTTTTGATTTATCATATACTATATTTTGGCAATAATATTCATTTATTGCCGTTAATTAGAACTAAGTAATTCTTAATTTCTTCTTTTTTACCTCTTCTGTCAGCATATCGTAATAATTTACTTTTATTGATTAAGTATTTGGCGCTTGCTCTCAGAAATATTGTTCTCATCTCATTTCCTTGGTATGCAGAAAAAATCACATTATCACAAAAAATATCAACCAATATCTTTTCTATTGTAACCGTGATAACGCCCTGTATTTTTTGTATCGGTGATTCAGAAATTAATGATTTAACAATAATATAATTATTTTCAACTGAAGCGTAGTTTTCTAAAATATCTCCTGTTGGTTTAATAAAAGCGTTGTAATTCTTTTCCTTCAAATAATGGAAAACTGACTGTGCAGCTTCTCTTTCAACCTCAATTAATAATATATCTTTATTTGATTGATGAATTGCAAATTCCTTTAGAATTGATGAACTCCATAAACAAATAGTTAAAAATGGAAATTCGTTTCTAAGTTTTTTGTTAATTAGTTTAAGTTTACGTGTGACTTGCGGTACGAAACTAACTCCTTTCTTCAAAGTGTATTTACCTCTACCAATACGTGTAATTATACCATTTTTTGTTAAAGTATATATACGCCAGTTAATTGTTGTACGTTTAATTTTGGGTTCAAGTGTTTTATAAAAATTGCTAATGTCTTGTGTGTTAAAATTATCTTTCCCCTTAAGAAAAGATATTAATTTTTCAATGTGTAATTTACTATTTGGATTCATAACTTAGAATGTTTTTACAAATATAATAAACTATATAATGGCAGTAAAGAGAATTATTGCCAATAATTAGAACATTTGTTTGGGAATGTAAAATAATTTAATTTTTTTTAAAATTATACCTATGTATTGAAAATATCTAACAAAAGAAAATTAAAGAGCTTGGGTCAATCACCCATTCAACCAATCGTAAATTCTACATCAAATTACTTTTATCAGTTTTCTTTTTACTTTCATCATTTCTTTTTATCTTATAAACAATGGAATCTTAAATTTGGGAGGGCACATGAAAAAAACACTTATAAATTTTTCTTTAATTCTTCTTTTTTCAGCAATTATATTTTCTTGTAAGGAGTCATCTACTGAATCTAAACTTGAACTTGACGCTAAATTGATTGGTACATGGGAATTAACCAAAATTAAAACAAGCATTGCAGGACAAGATGTTGAATTAACTCCTCAAGCAGCAGGAATATCATCAACTGTTACTTTTAAGAGTGACGGTACTTTTGAATCTGTCAATACCGATTCGGACGGAACTACTAATGATAAAGGAACTTGGGGAACTTCAAACGGAAATTTAACAATTACAATTACAGGAGAAGAACCGGAAACTGCACCTTATACATTTATTGATGATAACAATGTTTCGATAGATAGAAATATTGAAATTAGCGGAAACCAAGTTTTTGCAACATTGACTTTTACAAAGCAAAATTAGGTTAGAAAAAAAATTCTAAATTCAGTGAGAAATTTCTTATTGGTGCAATATTGCCAATCATCTCTACATAATTGTAGTTTAAGACATTCTTTGCATTAAGAAATACTCTTAACGGAATATTATATGCAAATAGATTAGCTCCAATTCTGGCATCCATTACAATTATCTCTACTATTTTATCTCCATCCGGTACTAAACCTAATTCTATTAGTTCATCATCAATTTTTTCTACCTTACTCAAATATCTAAAGTCAAATCCAAATTCATAAACGGATTTTGAAAAATCAATTCCGGCAACAACCGAATGCCTCGGGCGATATTTTAAAGGAGTATTTTTTTCAACATCCCTTGCCCACAAATAGGAATAGCCAATGTTTAACTTAACGCTTTGTGAGAAAAATGCAGAAGTAGTATTAAACTCAAATCCTTGTATTCTGGCTCTAGTAACATTATCAAAAAACAACTCGCCGTCCCTTGGATCAAAACGGGGTTCAATCATATCGAAGTATTCATTATTGAACAAAGCAAAATCAATGTTAAAATTCTCTGAAAAATAATGTTTAACACCCGCTTCAATTGAATAGCTGTTTTCTGCTTTTAGTTCCGGATTAGGTTTTACTGTGATTCCACTTGTTGTTGTTGAAGTAAACGCTTCAGCTAATGATGGTGACCTGAATCCTTTTGAAAAGGATGTTCTTAAATATGTATTTTCATCTATTTTATAGTTCAACCCGATTTTGGGTGAGAAAGAACTTTCACTCCGGAGATCGGATAATTTATTATAGTCATACCTTAAACCTGCTGTTATATTAAGAGGGGTTATAATTTTGTAGTCGACCTGTGTATAAGCTCCAATTCCGTTCGATAACCTATCGCCGAAAATTGTTGAGGCAATCTTATTAAATTGAAACTCACTACCGGTTATTATTGTTATTTTATCTGTGGGTACATAGTTAACTCTAGCTTCTGTTCTGAATAGTGTACTATTCGATTTATTATCACTTTCCGATTCGTCATCCCAAAAGCTTATGTAGACTGAAGGAATAATATTCAGAGAAAGTTCCTCATTAAAAATATGTTTAAAGTTCATTCCGAGAATTGTTCTATCAGATTTTATTGATTGTCCTAAGTCGGTCTCGGGCGGAGAAAGCGCATGTGCCAAATCTTGCCAAAACACAAATGTTCCTCTGTTACGCGTAAAACCGGCTCCCAGCATAGACAAGGTTGTGAACTCTGAAAAAGAATAGTTGGCTTTTATAAATCCGGAAAATCTTAGTTGATATTCATTTTGTCTATAACTCAAATCTTCAAATCTAGAAATAGAAGCGGAAAACCCAAATTTACCGATAGACATTGAATGAGATATTGTCTGATGATTATAGTAAAGAGTTTTATCAGTCCATTCCCATTCTTTAAAAGATGGTTTTGAGTAAATGCTCCCTTGCAGTTTTACAAGCGTAATGGGATTTGAGGTTATTTTTTTGGAGATAATATTAATTACACCGCCGAGAGCAGATGAACCGTAAAGTGAGCTTGCCGAGCCTTTAATTACTTCAACTTTTCCAACATCGGAAATAGGTACAAGCTCCCAGATAATTTCTCCTGTATCCGGAGTATAAATAGGAATACCGTCTAATGCAATAAGAACACGTGTACCGGCACCCCGACTATAACCGCTTGAACCTCTTATGCTTACTTGATCAAGAGTCATAGTTACACCCGGTACATAACGGAATGCATCATCAATCTTTTGATAATTCTTTTGGGATATTTTTTTTGCATCAATTAAATATGTACTTGCGGAAATTTCATTTAGGTTTTGCTCATGTTTTCCGGCAGAAATTATTAACTGGTCATATTGATAACTGGTTGGAGATAATACAGCATTAACAACAATGTTATCGTTATTAATTATAAATTTATCCGAGGTTTTTTTTGAAAATCCTACCATGCTGAAAACTAATTGATAGTTGCCGTTTCGCATTTTATTAATTGTAAAATTACCTTTGGAATCGGTTGCCGTACCTAGTATTGTTCCTTTTACAATAACATTAACTCCAATTAGCGGTTGTCCTTTATCATCAGTAACCTTACCGGAAACACTGCCTGTTTGGGCAATTGTTGATATTGTGTTTAAGAAAACAAACAATATGAAAAAATATTTTATCATCAATCCTTTTTCTAAAAATTATCTATTCGTATAATTCTTAATTAATACTTCTTTTAATAAATTTTTTAAAATCATTCCGCTAGGAGGTTGCGGTGGAGGATTATTAAAATCACAAACTATATTTATACTGTCAACAAATGTTCCTTCGGGTAAAGTTAAAATTCCAGGTTGAGTAGTATCACCCTTGTTATAATAAACTCCCACAACAACCCAATCTTTTCTATCTAATGATAAAACTTCTCTTTTAGATTGTGCAACTGCCAGGTAAGCATAATCGCCCGGTTCTATACTTTCAATCAGTGAACTTTCTTTAGTATTATATTTGTATAGCTGGGTTCCATTTGGAATTGAATCGCTGACGTATTTTAAATTGAACACATTAAAATCATCCTTAGAAAGCAGCGGCTCTTTGAACAAAACTATGTGAGTTTGTGTAACTTCTTTATCCCACTCACCAATAAAAGTTACTTCACCTCCAAAACCGACTTTAATTTCAGCCATGTCAGGTGATAAACCTTTATCACAAGAGAGTAAAATAATGGAAAGGAGTATTATTAAAAATCTTTGACTCATAGTAAATCTAAAATAATAAGTAGACAATTAATAAACAATAGAAGATATTATTGGTGAATATCATAATAAAAAACTGACCTAATCAAAAATTTTATCACTCCAACATATTTTATATCTTTAGTATATAATTTAAAATAAGTGAGTGAAAAATGGGCGAGACAGTTATTAAAACTTTTTTAGGTAAATATGAAAGTAGTATCAATGAATCGGTTAATAAATTAGTTAGTGAAAGTATTGTAAGTAGAATTTGGGAGAAAGACTACACAGTCTGGTCTGAGAGTCCTGATGAAGTCAGCAATAGACTCGACTGGTTAATTAGTCATGAAGAAACCTTAAACAAAATAGATGAAATTAATTCATTTGTGGAAGAAGTTAAATCTGAAGGTTTTACACATGCTTTATTATTGGGCATGGGAGGTTCAAGTCTTGCCCCGGAAGTTTTCAGATTATCATTTGGAGTAAAATAAGGATACTTGGATTTAGCTGTTTTAGATAGTACTGATCCGGGAGCGGTTTTAAGTTATGCGAATAATTTGGATCCAAATAAAACTCTCTACATTGTTTCTACTAAATCCGGTGGTACAATTGAAACGCTTTCCTTCTTCAAATATTTTTTTACTTTATGCAAAAATAAGTTTGATGATAATGCGGGAAAGCATTTTGTAGCTATTACTGATCCCGGAAGTAAACTTGAGCAAATGGCTGCTGAATTAAAGTTTAGAAAAACATTTCTTAATAATCCTAATATTGGTGGTCGATATTCTGTTTTATCATATTTTGGTTCTGTTCCTGCTGCTTTATTAGGAGTTGATTTGGTAAGGTTACTTAACAATTCAAAAACTGTTTAAGAGGAATGTAGGACTAAGAAAAATGTTAGTGCTGAAATAGGTGTTATTATTGGTAAATTAGCAAAACAAGGTCGTGATAAATTAACATTCGTTTACTCCGATAAAATAAAATCTTTCGGTACGTGGGTAGAACAGTTAATTGCAGAAAGTACCGGTAAGGATGGTAAAGGTATTCTTCCCGTTGAAGACTAAAGCTTGGAATCACCAGAATATTATAGTGATGATAGAGTTTTTGTTTACACGCATTTTGCAAATGATAATTCGTTGACAAAAGAGGTTGATGCTTTAAAACCAGGCCATCCAGTTATTGAAATAATTATAAATGATGAATATGATTTAGGCGGCGAGTTTTTTAGATGGGAATTTGCCACCGCCGTTGCAGGTTGGGATTTAGGAATTCAACCTTTTGATCAACCGAATGTTGAATCTGCAAAAATAGAAGCAAAAGCAATGATAAATAATTATTTGGAAAAGGGGACCCTTCCCGAACTTAATATAACTTTGGAAAATAATGGCGTAAAATTTTACGGTGATGTTAGAGGTGAAACATTAGCTTTATCAATTAATAATTTTCTTGAAAATCTTAATAACAAAGCAAAATATAATTATGTTGCTATACAAGCTTATGTTACTCCAGAAGAAGATACTACTAAGGTGTTGCATAAATTAAGAACAGAAATTCAAAAAAAATATAAAACTGCCGTTACAGTTGGCTATGGGCCAAGGTTTTTACACTCCACCGGTCAATTACATAAAGGTGATGCCGGGAAAGGGTTATTCATTCAATTTACTTCTACAGTTGCAGAGGATGCTGAAATCCCAAATGAACCGGGAAGCGATGAATCTAATTTTACATTTGGCATTCTTAAAACAGCTCAGTTATTAGGAGATAGACAAGCATTGTTAAACGCCAAGAGAAAAGTTATTACTATTGATTTGGGTGATCATGTAATTAAAAATATTACAAAAATTATTAATGCTTTATAAATATATAATTTATTCAAAAGTGTGAATAAATTGTAAAACAAGCGACAAACATGAATAAAGTACAAATTTAAAGGTTGACAAGAAGACCTTTATTATATATTATTGTTACATGAAAATTCAAAAAATAATATCACCTCAAGAATTGTTCAATGTTGAACAGTACCTAGCAGACGGATACTTTTCTACCTGCATTTGTTAAAGCTTCACATATTTCGCATTTAAAAATCCCAAACTATTTAATTATTTCTTTTAAACTATAGGAGTTTATTATCACTATGGATAATGAATTTTATCAGGATTCTAAGGAATTACTGAAAATTAGAAAACAACATAAAACTATAAAACCAATAAAAATTGTGGCTCAGAATTTTATTAATGAACTTATGCAATTATTATTCCCTCATTTTACTGAAGATATATACTATACTCCGGAAGATATTGTAAGTAAAATAATATTACTAAAAAGGAATTTTAAATCATTGTTAATATCTCTTAATAATAAGGTAATAAATGATATAGACAAAATTGCCGATGAATTTTTTAACGATATATTCAAAATCAATAGAAAATTATGGGATGATGCCCTTGCTATTTATGAAGGGGATCCAGCCGCGAATAATGTAGATGAAGTTATTTTAGCATACCCGGGTTTTAGAGCCATAGCAATCTATAGATTTGCACATAAATTATATAATCTGGAAGTCCCAATTCTGCCAAGAATTTTAACTGAATATGCACATCAGAAAACCGGTATAGATATTCATCCCGGGGCAACAATTGGCAACTCTTTTTTCATTGATCATGGAACAGGAGTAGTTATTGGTGAAACAACTATTATTGGCAATAATGTTAAAATTTATCAGGGTGTTACACTTGGAGCTTTAAGTGTTGATAAGAAATTTGTAAAAACAAAGAGACATCCAACAATTAAAGATAATGTTATAATTTATGCACAAGCTGTAATACTTGGTGGAGATACTATTATTGGTACAAATAGTATAGTAGGAGGTAATGTTTGGTTAACCGAAAGTGTCCCGGATAATTCGGTTGTTTATCATAAAAGTGAAGTTAAATTAAGAAGTAGCAACGAACCTGAACCATTAGACTTTATAATATAATTTTTTAATAAATAAACATAAAAGGTAAGAAAAATGAAAGTAGAAAATATATTACAAACTGTGGGCAACACACCCCATCTAAAAATAAACAGACTTTTTGAAACCGGATTCAATGTTTGGATTAAACTGGAACGGGCGAATCCCGGTGGAAGTATAAAAGATAGAATAGCACTTTCAATGGTTGAAGATGCAGAACAAAAGGGGATTTTAAAAAGGGGAGTGTTATAGTTGAGCCAACTTCGGGTAATACAGGTATTGGTTTAGCAATGGTTGCTGCCGTTAAAGGATATAGTCTTGTTTTAGTAATGCCTGAATCTATGAGTATTGAAAGAAGAAAAATTATGTCTGCTTATGGAGCTGAATTTGTTTTAACCCCCAAAGAGAAAGGTATGAACGGAGCAATAGAAAAGGCAAATGAAATAGTTGAATCTGATAAAAATACATGGATGCCTCAACAATTTGAAAATCCTGCAAATATAGAAGCTCATGTGAAAACTACAGCAGAAGAAATTGCTTCGGATTTTTCAGATGGGTTAGATTATTTAATTACCGGTGTTGGTACGGGCGGACATATCACTGGAGTTGCTAAAGTTCTGAAAAAACAATTTCCGGAATTAAAAGTGTTTGCCGTAGAACCGGCTGCTTCTAATGTTATTGGTGGCGGAGAACCGGGACCTCATACTTTACAAGGAATTGGGGCCGGATTCATTCCTAAAAATTTAGAAACTGATTTACTTGATGGAACAATTGAAGTATTGGCTGAAGAAGCATTTGAATTTGCCAAAAGAGCTGCAAAAGAAGAAGGACTTTTTGGGGGGATTTCTTCCGGCGCAACTCTTGCGGCAATTAATAAAAAACTGAAAGATATTCCTGAAGGAAGTACCATTTTAGGTTTTAACTACGATACTGGAGAAAGATATTTATCTGTTGCTGATTTGTATTGAGTTTCAAATAATTCAATTCATGATTGGGATTAATAAAAATAAGCTGCCGTATAAAATTGTGGCAGCTTTTTAAGTAATTAATAAATCAGATTATCTGCGTTTTTGTCTATCGTGCTTTTGCTTGTAAATATTCCTATTTAATTTTGCGGTTTCGTTGTGTAGTTTTGCTCTCTCCCAAGGTGTAACTACGCCATCGGATTTTGCAATTCTTTGATGTCTTTGAAGTTTTGCTTCCTGAGTTAATAATCTGTGTGTTTCAACACGGGTTAATTCACCCGATTTGACACCTTGATTAATTTTATGTAATTGTTTGTTCTGTTGCTTATTAATACCTGGTGTTTTATTACTTTGAGCAAACAACCCTGATGTAACAAATAATATAAACGATAAAATAAAAATTGACTTTTTCATTGCATCTCCTTTTTTTGATTGTGAATTTGTGATGCAACTTCCCATCTTTTGTGCCAAATGCATAATCTTTCAAAACGTTTCGAAAATCAAGTTTTAAAAAAAATATTTACCTGGAAATTAGATTAAATTGCCTGAATATTTAAATATCAGTCAAAAATGTAATTTGTTAAATAATAGAATTGGAAAAATTCCTCGCAAAAAATTGTTATTTTTCATTAGTGAAATTAAAAACTAAAAATAAAGGGTTGGCAGATGGTGAGGGCAATGATGGTATTAATTAGTATGCTTCTTTTAGTAACTGGATGTAAAAAGGAAGAAAAAGAAAATCCGTTTCTAACCGAATGGGAAACTCCCTTTGGGACCCCACCGTTTGATGAAATAAAAAATGAACATTATCTCCCCGCATTTAAAGAAGCAATTACTCAACACAATAAAGAGATCGATCAAATAATAAATAATACCGATGAAATCACATTTGAAAATACAATTGAAGCTCTTGATTACAGCGGATCACTTTTAAAAAGAGTAAATAGGGTATTTAATGCAATGAAATCCGCTATGAACAATGACGAATTAGTTGCGATCTCAAAGGAAATTCAACCTAAATTAACAAAGCACAAAGATGATATAAATCTAAACGAAAAATTATTTGAAAAGGTTAAGTATCTGTATGGTAAAAAAGAATCTTTAGAACTAAATACCGAACAAAATAGGTTACTGGAAAAGTATTACAAAGAATTTGTTAGAGGCGGTGTAAATTTAGATGAAGCTAATAAAGAAGAGTTCAGAAAAATTAACAAAGAACTATCTCTGCTTTCGCTTAAATTTGGAGAAAATGTTTTAATAGAAACAAACAAATTCGAACTGATTATTGACAATGAGCAAGATTTAGACGGTTTACCCGAGGGCGTTATTAATGCAGCCTTTGAAACTGCAAAGAGTAAAGGATATGCTGGCAAATGGGTTTTTACAATTCACAAACCAAGTATGATTCCGTTTTTGTAATATTCAGAAAAAAGGGACTTAAGAGAAAAAATTTACAGAGCATATTTTATGAAAGGGGATCACAATGATTCTCTTGATAATAAAAATATTCTTGCAAGAATGGCATTACTAAGATTACAACGGGCAAATATTCTGGGATACAAAAACCATTCGGAATATGTTTTAGAGGAACAGATGGCAAAAAAACCTGAGAATGTTTACAACCTGCTAGATAAATTATGGGAACCCGCACTAAAACGAGCTATTTCAGAACGCGACGAAATGCAAAAATTAATTTATGCGGAAGGAAATAATTTTAAACTTAAATCGTGGGATTGGTGGTATTATGCCGAAAAATTAAAAAAAGCTAAATATGATTTGGATGAAGAAGAATTACGTCCCTATTTTAAAGTAGAGAATGTAATTAAAGGTGTATTCGGATTGGCAACAAGATTATGGGGACTCCAATTTATTGAGAGGAATGATATTCAAAAATATCACCCTGAGGTAAAAGTTTTTGAAGTGAAAGAAAAAGATGGAAAACATATTGGCATTTTATATACCGATTATTTTCCTCGTGCAAGTAAAAGAGCTGGTGCTTGGATGGGTGAGTTTAGAAGGCAATTGAAAAAAGACGGTAAAATAGTTACTCCGATAATTTATAATGTCGGTAATTTTTCTAAACCTTCAGGTGATAAACCTGCATTACTTAGTGTTGATGAAGTACATACTCTGTTTCACGAATTTGGTCATGCACTACATGGGTTACTTTCCAATTGTACTTACGAATCGATTTCTGCTACCGAAACACCGAGAGATTTTGTCGAGTTTCCATCTCAAGTAATGGAGAATTGGGCAATGCATCCCGATGTACTTAAAACTTATGCGAAACATTATCAGACAGGCGAAATAATTCCTGATACCCTAATAAAAAAATTAGAAAAGGCATCACTCTTTAATCAAGGATTTGAAACAGTTGAGTATTTAGCAGCTTCGTTTTTGGATATGGATTATCACACAATTAATAAAGAGATTACAGATGTAATACAATTTGAAAAAGAATCAATGAATAAAATTGGGCTAATTGAAGAAATAATTCCACGATACAGAAGTACATATTTTAATCATATTTTTTCTGGTGGTTATTCATCCGGTTATTATAGTTATATTTGGTCGGCAGTTTTAGATGCTGATGCTTTTGATGCATTTATAAAATCGGGTGATGTTTATAATTTGGAACTTGCCGGCAAATATAGAAAATATATTTTATCTTCAGGCGGAACAGATGATTCAATGGAATTATATAAGAAGTTTAGAGGACAAGATCCTTCAATAGAACCTCTTTTAGAAAGAAGAGGATTGAAATAAATTTGAGCACAGACATTTAGTTTGTGTTGATTTTCAAAATTATTACAGATTGATTAAAACACTATAAATATATGTACTCGTTTTCAGAAATTTATAATAAAATAGCACTTAAATTAAAACCGCAGAGTTTTCTGCTTATTTCTTTTGTTTCGGTTATATTATTTGGAACAGTTCTTTTAATGCAGCCATTTGCATTAAACGGAAACAGTATCTCTTTTGTTAATGCACTATTTACTTCTACTTCGGCAACATGTGTAACCGGATTAACTGTAGTTGATACCGGTTCATTTTTCTCTATACCCGGTCAAATTATATTGCTGGTTTTAATCCAGTTGGGTGGTCTTGGTGTAATGTCTTTTTCTGTTCTCTTCCTATTTTTTCTTAGAGGCAAATTTAGCATAGGTGAAAGAGAAATTATACAAGAAACCCTTTCTTTTTTTGATACAATAGATTTAGCTTCTCTGTTAAAATCAGTTTTTATTTTTACAATAACAATTGAAGCCATTGGAGCTGTTCTTTTAACTGTACGGTTCTTATTTGACATGTCGTTTGGTGAAGCAGTGTATGCTGGTATCTTTCATTCAATATCGGCTTTTTGTAATGCCGGCTTTAGTATTTTTCCTAATAGCCTGATTAATTATCAATCGGATTTATATATTAACATAGTTATTTCATTATTAATATTTTTAGGTGGTATTGGGTTTATTGTACTATATGAATTTAAAAAAATGTACGGAGAAAAAATTTCATACAGGAAATTTTCTTTACACTCCAGAGTAGTTATTAAATTATCTTTTTTCCTGATACTTTTAGGAGCATTATTTATTTTTATTTTCGAATATAATGTTTCCATGAAGAATATGGATTTAGGTTCCAAAATTCTTACTTCACTTTTTCAATCAATAACATCTCGTACAGCCGGCTTTAACACTATTGATATTTATTCACTATCCATGCCCTCGTTATTTTTTATTATCAACCTAATGTTTATTGGTGCATCTCCGGCTTCAACCGGCGGTGGAATTAAAACAGCAACATTGGCTGTGATTATTTCCTTTATTAGATCAAAAATAAAGGATTCTAAAAATGTTAATATTGGTTTTAGCACTTTACCATTTAAAGTTATTTCAAAGGCAATAATTATTGTAGTATTTGCAATTTCTATTATTGTTTTATTCTCTTTTTTACTTACTGTAATTGAATTAGATCATATTCCTTTTAATGCAAATGGCGATAAATTTTTAGAAATATTTTTTGAAGTTGTTTCAGCATTTGGAACTGTCGGGTTATCAACAGGTATAACTCCGGCTTTTTCATTTATTGGAAAGGGACTTATAATTTTACTTATGTTAGCAGGAAGAGTTGGTCCTCTTACAATTGCTACGGCAATCGGATCAAAAGAAAATAAAGATATTAAATATGCTCAAGACAATATTTTAGTAGGATAAATAAAATGAAAAACATAGCAATAATTGGTTTAAGTAGTTTTGGTTATTATTTATGTGAAACTCTTTATAAACATAGTTTCAACATAATGGCTATTGATATAAAGGAAGAATTAGTAAATCAGGTAAAACCTTTTGTTAGAAAAGCTGTAATTGGTGATGCAAGAGACAAACAATTTTTAATGCAATTGGGTATCTCAGATTTTGATACTGTAATTATTTCTGTCGGTATTAAAATGGATACCAGTATTTTGATAACTCTTTATATGAAAGAATTAGGAATTAATGAAATAATTGCAAAAGCTATTAATGAAGACCATGCAAAGATTTTGGAAAAAATTGGAGCAACAAGAATTATTTTTCCTGAAAGAGATATGGGGCAAAGAATGGCGCATACAATTGCTTCACCAAATTTTCTGGAGTTTATTCCGCTTACTGAAGGTTTTAGCTTGATTGAAATTAGTACAACAAAAGATTGGATTGGTAAAAAACTATCGGACTTGGATTTAAGAAAAAATTATCAAATTCAAATTGCAATGATTAGGGAAATTGTTCCTGAAAGAGTTGTAATACCTGATGGTAATTTTGTTATGAAAGATAGTGATATATTATACATAATTGGTGATAATGATAACTTAAAAAAATTACAAAACGATATTAGTTAGTTTGTTCCATTGAAGAATAGAAGTTAAATTATTACTTATTTCCTCTTTAATTTTAAAAAATATTTAAAAGTACTTTATAAATGTACACCCTGCGGGTTCTCACAAAGTGATTCCTATGGAAGAACCGGTGCTCTACTGATTAAGAGCTATATAGATTCATTTGTACTTGTAAAATATTTTTTAGTTTTGTTATTGAGAAACAGATAACTGCATTGATAAAAACAAAATTTAGGTAATAGTTTTAGAAAATCAGTTAAAGATAATATTAATAACTTTCTATAAACCATAATAAAATATTTTCCTCAATAATAATGACTCCAACCTCTCAAGATGACTGAATAAAACCACAGTAGAAAACTCATTTATTTAAAAAATATTTCTAATTATAGTCCGAAATTCTTATTATTATAGAAAATATTCCTAAATAAATTACTTATTCTAGAAAATTATTGTAAAGCATTTATTTCATATTCGAATTACTCTAAATAGTTATTTGCCTTTTGTGTTAATTATTTACTTTACAATATGTTAAGTAACAAACGAAACTTTTGTTAAATAATGTTTTTGTTTATATGTCTGTATTTTATTA
>JAJRZB010000340.1 GCA_024275455.1 Bacteroidota bacterium
AAGTTTTTAAATAATAAACTTTGTTTCTCGATAATACTTGAAACATCTTGTATCGATAACTAAAATTTCTTAAATTTGAGCATGCCATTGCGGAAGCGATGGCAATTTTTTTTATATGGTAATAAAAGGAGAAGATATTTGTCAAACTTCGTTTATCTAAGTCAAGAAAAACTTATTGAAATAGAAAAAGAACTTAAAGAGCTAAAGACTAACGGCAGAAAGCAAATGGCTCAAAGAATTGCTGAAGCACGTTCGTATGGTGATTTATCTGAAAATGCTGAATATGATGCTGCAAAAGAAGCACAAGGACACTTGGAATTAAAAATCAGTAAAATGGAAGAAATGCTTGCAAAAGCAAAAGTTGTTGATATTTCCAGATTTCCGGCTGATGAAATTCATGTTTTATCTACTGCTGAAGTTAAAAATTTGAAGAATAATAAAACTTATAAATATACCTTGGTCTCAGAAGAAGAAGCAGATTTGCAGCAAGGTAAAATTGCTATGTCTTCACCGGTTGGCAGTGCACTAATGGGAGCAAAAAAAGGTGAAATTGTTGAGGCAAAAGTCCCTGCCGGAGTTATTAAATTTGAGATTCTTAATATTGAGTAAAATTTTTGTAACAAAATAAACTTTAATGAAGCATCAAAAAACAATTGAACAAGAAGTTATTAACTTCATAAAAAGACATCAATTGCTATTTGGTGCTAAAAAAATTTTAATTGGTTTAAGTGGAGGTGCAGATTCGGTTTTTGCTCTTCACTTTTTTAGCAAGTACCAAAAGAAATACGGAATTGAAATTTCTGCTGTTCATATAAACCATAATTTACGAGGGGCTGAAGCCGAAAGGGATGAAAATTTTTGCAGAAACTTATGCAGTAAATTACACGTTGAATTCAGCTCGGTTAATGTTGATGTAAAAATATTTGCAAAAAAAAATAAAAAGTCTATTGAAGAAGCAGCAAGAATTTTAAGATATAAAAAATTTAAGGAAATTAGTGAGCAAACAAACTCGGATTTAATTGTAACTGCTCACAATAATAACGATAATACTGAGACAGTTCTTTTAAATATTGTAAACGGATCAGGGCTTGACGGACTCTCTGGTATTCCGGTAAAAAGAGATATTATTATTCGACCGTTTTTGTGTGTGAGTAAAAGTGATATTCTTTCTTACCTAAAAAACGAAAAAATCAAATTTGTTAAAGATAGTTCTAATCAAAATATTGATTTTGATAGAAACTATATTAGAAAAAGAATAATTCCAAATCTTAAAAATAATCTTAATCCTTCATTAGATAAAGTTGTTCTAAATTCATCGGAAGTTTTAAGGAATCAAAAAAAACTTTTAGATTTTTTTATTTCAAATACTTTTGAGAATATGGTTGTATTGAGTAACGATGATGTTTTGTTAAGGCTTAGTAAATTATCTAAATATCCCCCGTAAATTTTTGGTGAAATTGTAAAAAGAATTTTCACTAACTATTTAAAAAAAGATTACAGTTTTAATCAATTTACTAAAATAAGTGGTTTGTTAAATGCCGATGTGGGATCAAGAATAAATATTGCAGGAAATATTGAAGCAGTTAAAGAAAGAAATAATATTCTTTTTAATAAGAAGAAAAGAGAAAAAAAAGTTCGAGTTCAAGTAAAAATCAATAAACCGATTAAAGTTTTGGGTAAAACATTTAGAATTACTAAACTTCCCAAAATACCTGTTAAATTTCCAAAAGAAAAACATATTGAAATAATTTCCGGCGATAATATCAAAAATGATTTCATTTTGCGTAATTGGAAAGAGGGTGATAAAATCCGTTTACTTGGAATGGAAGGAACAAAAAAAGTTTCGGACGTTTTAACAGACTTAAAGGTGTTATCCTCAAATAAAGGAAAACATTTAGTTTTACTAAATAATAATGAAATTGTTTGGTTGGTTGGGGTACAAATTAATGATAAATACAAAATTACAAATGAAACAAAGAGTGTATTAAAATTATGTCTAAGTTAGAAGAAAATAAAAAGGGTGAAATTTGGGTCGGGAGTGAAAAGTTTGTAACACTTTTAACTGAGAAAAAAATACAAGAAAGAGTAAAAGAGTTAGGGCAACAAATTTCAAAAGATTATAACGGAAAATTGCCGATTTTTATCGGAGTATTAAATGGTTCGTTTTTGTTTCTTGCCGATTTAATAAAAAATGTAAATATTCACTGTGAAGTTGATTTTTTTAAGTTATCAAGTTACGGAGATTCCAAAATTTCCTCCGGAGATGTTAAACTTATTAAAGAACTAAATGCGGATATTTCAGAAAGACATATTATTGTAGTGGAAGATATTGTTGATTCCGGGTTATCAATTCAGTTTATTACAAATATGTTAAAAAATCATAATCCGGCAAGTGTTAAAATTGCAAGCCTTTTACTTAAACCCGATAGTTTAAAATATGAAATTAAAATTGATTATATTGGATTTGAAATTCCTAATGAGTTCGTAATTGGTTATGGTTTGGATTACGCACAAAAATATAGAAATTTAAATTCGATATATGCTTTAAGCGAATGATGGAGAAATTGATGTATAAACCTTTTAATAAATTGAATATGGCAAATAATAAAAGTAATAATTCTAAAAAGAATAAAGGATTCGGTTCTCAAAAACCGGATGGTGATTTTGATTGGTCAAAAATATTAAAATCGGTATTTAGTTGGGGAGCAGTTATTATAGCTGCTGTAATTGTAATGCAATTCCTTAATTCCGGTAGAGGTGAAGCACTGGAAGTTGAATATAACGTTTACGAAAATCTTCTTGCAAGCGATAAAATTCAAGAAATAACTCTCGTAAAATCCGAAATAAATAATTATGTGCTCGAAGCAAAATTAAAATCGGAAGAAAGTGTCAAAGTTGGTAAAAATACTATTTCAACCGATAAGATAAGTGTTGTAATTATTGACCAAATTATTGAACAACAGCAAGCCGTTTGGAAAGAAAAAGGAATTAAGTATAACTTTTCTCTTGAATCAAATGAATGGTTCACTGTACTCATCAGTTTTTTACCATGGGTGTTAATGATTGGCATTTGGGTTCTGATAATGAGGAGAATGCAAGGTGGGGCAGGTACAGGTGGTACAAGAGGAATTTTTAACTTTGGCAAAAGTAGAGCAAAACTAAGTTCCGAATCAGCGTTGAAAGTAACTTTTAAAGATGTTGCCGGAGCTGATGAAGCTAAACAAGAATTAGAAGAAATAATTGAGTTTTTAAGAGAGCCTTCAAAATTCCAAAAACTGGGTGGTAAAATACCACGCGGAGTTTTATTATTGGGACCTCCAGGGACAGGTAAAACCCTAATGGCAAGAGCAGTTGCGGGTGAAGCCGGGGTTCCGTTTTTTTCAATTAGCGGTGCAGATTTTGTTGAGATGTTTGTTGGTGTTGGAGCCAGCAGAGTAAGGGATTTATTTGAACAAGGTAAGAAAAATGCTCCTTGTATAATTTTTATTGACGAAATTGATGCTGTTGGAAGACACAGAGGGGCAGGACTTGGCGGCGGACATGATGAACGTGAGCAAACATTAAATGCATTACTGGTTGAGATGGATGGCTTTGAACAAAATAGCGGAGTAATTATTATTGCAGCAACAAACAGACCCGATGTGCTTGACCCTGCTCTTTTAAGACCAGGAAGGTTTGATAGACAAGTTGTTGTAGATAGACCTGATGTTAAAGGGCGAGAAGGTATACTAAAAGTACATACAAGAAAAATTCCATTAGCTCCGGAAGTGGATTTAAAAACATTGGCTAAAGGAACTCCCGGTTTAGCAGGAGCCGAATTAGCTAATTTAGTTAATGAAGCAGCCTTACTTGCAGCAAGACAAAATAAATCCAAAGTAACTATGGATGATTTTGAAGATGCTAAAGATAAAGTTATGATGGGTATGGAAAGGAAAGTATGATAATTTCCGAAAAGGAAAAAAGAACTACCGCATATCATGAAATTGGGCATGTTCTTGTAGCATTAAAAATTCCCGAATCAGATCCTGTTCATAAAGTAACAATTATTCCTAGAGGTAGAGCACTTGGCGTAACTACTTATCTTCCGGTTGATGAAAAACATACCTATTCTAAAGAATATTTAGAAGCAACAATAACTTACGCACTTGGTGGAAGAGCTGCGGAAAAAGTTGTGTTTAATAATTTTACTACCGGTGCCGGTAATGATATTGAAAAAGCAACAAATATTGCACGAAAAATGGTTTGTGAGTGGGGAATGAGCGAAAAACTTGGTCCGCTAGCATATGGAAAGAATGAAGAAGAACTTTTCTTGGGAAGAGAAATTACTAAGCATCAGGATTATAGTGAAAAAACAGCTCAAGATATTGATGAAGAAGTTAGAGCAATAGTAACAAAGGGGAGGAACAGAGCTGAAAAAATACTAATTGATAATATTGATGAATTACATAGGTTATCGGAAGAATTATTAGAAAGAGAAATTCTGGATGCCGAAGAAATAAGTAAAATTCTTAAAGGGGAAGAACTACCTCCGGCAAAAAGAAACGGTATGCATAATAATTCCGATACAAAAGAAGAAGAAGTGCCTGAACATGTAAAAAAATTAATGGAAAAGAAAAATATTAAATCCCCCGAGCAACCAAATACTGATAAAGGTAATGACTCAAATTGATAACAGCACAATAAATTTCAAAAGTGAATTGCTTAGAAAAAGCATTCACTTTTGTTCTTTATCCATTCCAATTATTTATAATTTTATTTCTAAAGAGACCGCATTAAGTGTTTTAATACCAATCACAATAATTTCGGTTATAATTGATTTTGGCAGATATTTTATTCCTCCTTTAAATGATGCAATTCAAAAAGTTTTTGGTTTTTTATTAAGAAAACATGAAGTTGATAGTAAAAAGAAAAACCTGAATGGTGCCTCTTATGTTTTTATTGCAGCAACAATTACTTTATGGATTTTCCCCAAAATTATTTTCATTACAGCCTTTATTATGCTAATTATTTGTGATATTGCTGCTGCACTTATAGGAAGAAAATTTGGTAAACATAAATTTTTATCAAAAAGTCTAGAAGGAACATTAGCTTTTTTTGTTTTCGGAATTATAGTTGTATTATTTTCTCCAAAAGTTGATGGTATTTTAACAGAATATCTAATTGGTATATTTGCCGGAGCTGTTGGTGCTATTGTGGAAAATATTTCTTACGGATGGGCAGATGATAACCTGACAATTCCGCTATCAATCGGTTTTACAATGTGGGGCTTATATAGTTTATTTTTACCTCAAATAGTATTATAGTATTGTGGAACTATTTTTTAGATGTTATGTTTAATAAAAAATAATAAAAGTATTTTAATATGAAATCAAAAGTTACTATTTCGTTTATTTTTTTATTTATTGCTTCTTTGTTCTTACTAAGTTGTTCTACCAAAAAAAAAGCAAAGGGACCGGAGGATGAAATTTTTGTATTTTCCGATTCTTTGGAATATATGTTTGTACAAGATGCGTTAAAAGAAACATTTAGTAAGGTTATAAACACTCCGCAGCCTGAAGAATTATTTCATATAAAAAGGCAAAGTATTAACAGACTTGAAAAGAATAAAAGAAAAAAAAATATTATAATTCTCGCTCCATTAAACTCAGGTACCTACACTTCCAAATATTTAGAATCCATCGTTGATACAAATGTTGAGAAACTAATTTTAAACGATTCAGTTTTTGTTATTAATAAATATAACTTATGGGCTGAAGACCAATTGGTAATGATTCTTTCCGCATCCAATATTGATGTACTAAAACAAAAGATTTTAGAAAACAAAGATGACTTACTCTATTATTTTAGAGATGTATCAAATAAAAGACTGGCTAAAGGGTTATATAACATCCGTTTTGAAAAGAAAGATATAGAAGCACATCTTTTAACAAAATATGGATGGATGATGTATATTCAAGCCGATTATCAATTGGCAATGGAAAAACCTGAGGACAATTTTGTTTGGTTGCGTAGAGGTGTAAACTCAGAAATTGAAAAGTGGATATTTGTTCATTGGATTGAAAACGCAACTCCGGAATTTTTAAATGTTGATTCTATTTCTAATGAAAGAGATAGAATTACTGAAAAATATTATAGAACTACAGATGATACAGCTTGTGTTGTTTCTTATGATAAATTTAAAGTAGATAAAGAAGTTAATTTTAACAACCGTTATGCATTAATGACAGAAGGTTTGTGGAAATTTAGCGATAATAGCGGAGGGGGACCTTACATTAGTTATACTTTTTATGATGAAAATACCAGAAGA